>JAESUV010000039.1 GCA_016762975.1 Gammaproteobacteria bacterium
TAAACACTAGTTGCACAACTTCATGGTTTTGTTAGTTCGTAAATACTGCGTACAATTCAATTCCATTGAGCTCTAGCTATTTACTAGCGACTACATTTTTTTATTAAAATAGTTATTAAACCTGGCGAATTATCCTTGTACAAACTGTTACGTAATATTCTGTTCTGTCTTCCTGCCGAGGCCTCGCACAATCTCGCCTTGCGCGGGATGAAAATTAGCAATGGTCTCGGTGCATCTGCTTTGTTTGCGGCGAACACGGCAAGCACTGCTGTGCCTAAGAGGGTGATGGGAATTGATTTCCCGCATGTCGTTGGTCTCGCCGCAGGTCTGGATAAAAATGCCGATTATGTAGATGCCCTCGCTTCGATGGGGTTCGGCTTTATCGAAGTAGGTACGCTAACGCCTAGGCCTCAGCCTGGAAATCCGAAGCCTCGGATGTTTCGCCTCAAGACAGAGCAGGCAATAATTAACCGTCTCGGCTTTAACAATAAGGGCATCGAGTATGCCTGCGAGAATATTACAAAGCTAAGACGCCGCGGTGTGCTGGGAATCAATATTGGAAAGAACTTCGATACGCCAGTGGAGCAGGCCAATCAAGACTACATTCACTGCCTGAGAAGGGCCTATGCGCTTGCGGATTACATTACGGTCAATATTTCCTCGCCGAATACGCCGGGTCTGCGTACTCTGCAATTTGGCGACGAGTTCAATAGCTTGTTAGATGAACTTAAAGAAGAGCAGGCTCGCCTACAGGTGCAGCACAAGACTTACACCCCAATCGCCGTGAAGCTAGCGCCGGACATGACAGAAGAGCAGATCGTCTCCTGTTGTGAAAGCTTGCTTAGCAGGGAGTTCGATGGCGTCATTGCTACAAATACCACGCTCGATAGGTCCTTGGTTGCCTCTCATCCATTTGCAGGAGAGGCGGGTGGGCTGAGCGGCTCGCCTCTTACTGCAAAATCCTGCGAGGTTCTCAAATGCATTAAGGCAGAAGTCGGCGAGCGAATGCCAATCATAGGTGTCGGTGGCATCATGTCGGCTGATCACGCGCAGCAGCGTCTAGCCGCTGGTGCTGATCTGCTGCAAATCTATACGGGCTTCATCTATGAGGGGCCTCCACTTATAGAGCAAATTCTCGCTGGCATCGCTAGTGACTAGTTAGGAAAAACCAGATTGAAGCGACTCATCTTCTATACAACAGTTGGCTGCCATCTTTGTGAGCATGCCGAGTTAGTGCTGCAAGAATTTGCCGCGCAATTAGGCGCCCCTCAATTCGATCTTGAAGAGGTGGATATCAGCACAGATGAACAACTTGTAGAGCTGTACGGGGTTCGCATTCCGGTAGTGAAGAATTCGGTAAACGACAGGGAAGTCGGTTGGCCGTTCGGGGTTGAGGAAATTGCTAGGTTATTTTGATGTGCCAAGGTTCGAAGCGGACGCCGAATAAATTGTCCGTGGGATAGCGGATGTCGACGTAGCCTAAGCTTGCAATCTTTTGGTACTCAGCCGTTCTTGAAAAATCCGCGGTGAAATTCTTCGCGCCATAGCCAATCTTGCCGATGTCGAAATCGCCAATTCCATGATAGGAGTGTCCYGGGGGGGCGAGGGAACGTGATGCGCGAGATAGATTYCCATTCGCCTCTATCGCTTTTGCCAGGAATAAATGCATCTGTTTTACGATGCTGCGTACGCCCGATGTGAGGATAATYTCGYTACCYACATCTTTCTTAATYTGSTTGTAGAGTGCTTCCGACTCACCYTTTAGRAGRAAGTGTCCGGTGTTCGATATTTTKGCGACATCGYTRCGRGGTATAAAGTCTGTAATTTCGGCGCTTATCTTCTTGCCGAARAAKCCGTAGCGATGTGGRTTGGCAAAGAAAACTTCTTCGATGAAGTTCATCTCGTCYGCYTCGAATTTTCCAATCTGTGAAAAATCKCGACCGTGTTGCAGCATCTCATCGAAGCTCATCAGATTGAAGTTGCCATGYCCAATGTGTTTCTCWACTCGGSTCAGRTGCTGTGTYGTGCGAAGTAGCAGTGGCTCGTAGCGTGGATCGAGGTAGATGTCGCTGGCAAATATTGCATCAAAGTTTTTAATCTTGCGCAAATAATTTTCTACCTGCGCTTCGTCTAACTCGGCGACCTCGAAGGGGATATTGGGATTTTTACTGGGTGTGATTACGGGTGCGGGAAGCGGAATTCCTGTCGCCGGTTGCACGGACTTCAGTTCGATGGGCGTGAATTGAAAAGAAGCGAGGCTCTCTCCCGCGGCACTGCCTGGGTTGATGATTGGTGCGCTGGCAAGTAGCGGGCTCTGCTGGTTTATCCGCTGCCACATAAAATGGCCGCCGAATGCCACAGTGCTCGCGGTAAAGAAGCCCTCTAGAAATGCTCTCTTATTCAATGCCTGACCCGTGTCTTTCTTCTTTTATATGGTCCGTTTTTATAGGAGGACCTAAAGTCTTGTTCATCAACCCGTTAAGGAAAAATAATTTTACAGTGAAAACGCTGCAAAATCAGTCGAAATCKCTAATAGGTAACTGAATCTATTGGCGATTCTAGCRGTTTACCCGTATTTCGGGTCGTATTYTTAGCCTRGCCCKACGCCAAATAGGCGCTTGCTGTTCTCGCWGCTYTCAATGGCYAGTTGTTCGGCTGGTCGGTCACAACACCGTGCGAGSGTATACAGYAYCTCGATTAAGTGCTTRGGCTCATTGCGGCGGGTCTTCGGCTTGGGTCGAATTGTTCTCGGCAACAGGTACGGCGAGTCGGTTTCAATGAGTAGACGGTCGCTCGGTATGAGCTTCACTAGTGTCTGTAATTCGGCTCCGCGCCTCTCGTCGCAGACCCACCCGGTGATGCCGATATACATGTCCAGGGCGATATAGTCTTCAAGTGCCTGCTGGTTATCGGTGAAGCAGTGCACGACGCCACCCACAATCTGATCGCGATAGCGGCGCAGGAGAGTGACAAACTCAGGGTGCGCATCTCGCTGGTGCAAAAATAGCGGTTTGCCAAGCTCCGCGGCGAGTTTAAGGTGCTCTTCAAAGACTTCGAGTTGTGATTCAGGGCTAGAGAGGTTGCGATTGAAATCCAGTCCGGTCTCGCCGATGGCGACGCATTTCTCTTCGCTGGCTAGCGTGCGAATCGACAGCAGGGCTTTCGCGTCGAAGCTCTCTGCGACATGGGGGTGAAAACCCGCTGTGCAACTAAAGACCTCTGGGCGAGACTGGCATAAGCTAAGCGCCGCTTCGTTCGACTTTTGGTCTGTGCCGGTTACGATAATATGTGACACGCCAGCGGCTTGTGCGCTGGTTACGACCTCATCGAGATCATGGCTGAAGGATTCGTGACTGAGGTTGGCGCCAATATCAACTAAATTCATTCTTTGACTCAAATGCAGGGGGTTGAGGGACAGGGCTAAAAGCGCTCAGAGTTTATACTAGCCATAGGATGAGAGCCAGCAGTCATGCCATGTTCAGAGCAGCCGATACGTAGATATTTGCGTGCTTTTCATCGATAATAGCCAGTTAGGGCACCCTTAATTAATAGTAGGTCTTCACAGTGGACGCAAAAGTTAACATGCAGACGGAAAAGAAAGCACTCGATTGGGCAAACCTTGGTTTTCAATACCAGAGGACCGATGCTCGCTTTAGCGCGAATTGGAGAGATGGCAGTTGGAATGAAGGCGAGCTGGTTGGCAGCGAATTGATTGCAGTACACGAAGGTGCTCCGTCGCTGCACTACGCTCAGCAGTGCTTCGAAGGCATGAAGGCGCAGACTACGTCGGATGGTCGTGTTCTGCTCTTTCGGCCAGACCTAAACACGGAGCGAATGGATCTAGCCGCGGCTAGATTACTCATGCCTGCTGTACCGCGAGAGTTATTCATGCGCGGAGTTGAGGAGGCAGTCAGAGCGAATTACGCTTGGATACCGCCTTACGGTTCCGGTGCCTCCCTGTATATTCGACCCATGTTGATCGGCGTGGGTGAGAACCTAGGCCTGAAGCCAGCACAAGAATTCGAATTTCGTGTCTTTGTCTCGCCGGTGGGGCCCTATTACAAACAGGCGGGCCTGTCGGTAATCAGTCTTGCCGTTTCCGATGTTGATCGCGCCGCGCCTCGAGGAACTGGCAGCTATAAGGTCGGAGCAAATTATGCGGGTGGATTGCTTGCGACCAAGTTGGCGCAAGAGATAGGTGCCAGCGAAGCCCTGTATCTAGATTCAAAGGAGGCACGCTACATCGACGAGGCCGGCTCGGCTAATATTCTTGTCGTAACGAAAGACGGTGTGCTGCTGACGCCCAAGTCAGATGCCATATTGCCCAGCATTACGCGTCGCTCGATTATGACGCTTGCAGCCGAGCAGTTAGGCATGAGCACTGAAGAGCGACCTATTGACCTGCGCGCAGAATTCTCCACGTTTCAGGAGGCAGCTGCCTGCGGCACTGCCGCCGTGCTTTCACCAATCGGCAAGATTTGGTTTGATGGAGAATGGCATGAAATAGGCGATGCTGGCTCGAACGTTGGGCCGGTCATGCAGAAGGTCTATGATTTGTTAGTGGGAATTCAGAGGGGTGAGCTCGAAGACAAGCATGGCTGGTGTCATGAAGTTAGTTTGTAACGATGCCGCGGCGCATGGCGGTGTTCTTCTTTAGCGCCATGTATAATTTTTAAAACCTTGGTCTGCGATCAGCTCTAGCAGCTTTTTCCAGCATTCCAGCTTTCTAGCTTTCCAGTGTTGCCAAGTGACGGCTGTGAGAATTAACTCTTACAGCTGTCTTCCCCAGGCCAGTCTATGGCCCTGTGCCAGTAAATCAATTTACTCTGAACACAGCTTCTTCTCGATTATTCTTGCTTCAATCTCAATAAATCCCTTACAAATTGCCTACTTGCTTATCGAATGACGTAGTTCGTGGCTACACATGAATAAGTTTTTTTTAAGAGAAAACTTGACCCACCTCCAACTTATCCTTATATATGTGCGCTGTTCGAGTAGCCACAACCGCAAAAATTAGAGAAATTTTATAACCGATGTCTAAATCTTTAGTAATAGTTGAGTCCCCTGCAAAGGCGAAAACGATCAATAAGTACTTGGGTAACGAGTACATTGTGAAGTCTAGTGTCGGACACATCCGCGACCTGCCAACCAGCGGTAGTGGTAAGCCTATTGATACAAAGGCGCGCGCAGCGGCCGCAGCCCTGACGCGGAAAATGCCTCCAGAAGAAAAGGCTGCCTACAAGAAAAAGAAGGCCAAACAACAACTTGTGAAGCGAATGGGCATCGATCCCGATCGAGATTGGGCGGCAAATTATGAGATTCTGCCGGGCAAAGAGAAAGTTGTAGCTGAGCTTACGAAGCTTGCTAAGAATGCCGAGTACATCTATCTCGCGACCGACCTTGATAGAGAGGGAGAAGCTATTGCATGGCACTTGCAGGAAGCCATTGGCGGTGATCCTGATCGTTATAAGCGCGTGGTATTTAACGAGATCACCAAGAAAGCCATCACCGATGCTTTTAAGGAACCGAGCGAACTTGATATGCGCTATGTCGAGGCGCAGCAGGCGCGGCGCTTCCTAGATAGGGTCGTGGGCTTCATGGTATCTCCACTACTCTGGGCAAAGGTTGCTAGAGGGCTATCAGCGGGTCGAGTGCAATCTGTTGCCGTTCGTCTAGTTGTGGAGCGAGAACAGCAGATTCGCGCGTTTATTCCAGACGAATTTTGGGAAGTGTTTGCGAAACTAAACACCAAGAAGAAGGCAAAGCTTCGCTGTCAGCTAGTTAGACAGAATGGCAGTAATTTCCGGCCGGATAATAAGGCCGATACCGATGCAGCTCTGGCGATTCTAGAAAGTGCGGAGTATAAGGTTCTGAAACGCGAGGACCGACCTACCTCATCTAAGCCGAAGCCACCACTGATCACCTCAACCCTGCAGCAGGCCGCTAGTACAAGACTTGGCTTCGGGGTAAAGAAGACCATGATGATGGCTCAGCGCCTCTACGAGGCCGGCTATATAACCTATATGCGTACCGACTCGACTCATCTGAGCAATGACGCCATTGCCATGTGTCGCAGCTATATCGACAAAAGCTTCGGTGACAAGTACCTCACTGAAAAGCCGATGTTCTATAGCTCCAAAGAAGGAGCGCAGGAAGCTCACGAGGCGATACGCCCAACGACTGCGAAGATGGTGTCCGAAAAGCTGATGGGCATGGAGCCGGATGCGGTACGGTTATATGCGTTAATTTGGCAGTACTTCGTTGCTTGTCAGATGCCGCCTGCTAGATATCTAAGCTCCTCTATTACTGTGGCAGCTGCCGAGTTCGAACTGAGAACGAAGGGTCGCATCATGCAGTTCGACGGTTATTTGAAAGTAATGCCGTCCAAAGATGAAGATGTCCTACTGCCCGCAGTCCAGGTGGGTGACGTATTGAATCTAGAGCTACTTGAGCCGTTTCAGAATTTTACCAAGCCCCCTGCACGCTTCACTGAAGCGAGCCTAGTCAAAGAATTAGAGAAGCGTGGTATCGGCCGCCCCTCTACCTACGCATCGATTATCTCGACGATTCAGGATCGAGGTTATGTGCGAACGGAGAGCAAGCGTTTCTTCGCGTTGAAGATGGGCGATATCGTTGCCGAGCGATTGCAAGAGAGCTTCGCGGAGTTGATGGATTATGACTTTACCGCGAAAATGGAAGAGTCTCTCGATAAGGTCGCCAGTGGTGAGAAGAATTGGAAGGAGCTGCTGAATGAGTTCTATGCGGGTTTCACCAGTCAGTTAGCAAAGGCCGAGGGCGAAGACGGTGGTATGCGGACGAACGATCCGACTGAAACCGATATCGAGTGCCCGAAGTGCGGCCGCCATATGCAGATTCGCACGGCGTCGACAGGTGTCTTTCTGGGTTGCTCTGGCTACGGATTGCCACCGAAAGAACGCTGCAAGTCGACTATTAATCTGACGCCAGGCGATGACGCTATTCGCACCGATACGGCCGAAGAGGCTGAGGCGCAAGAAAACATCTTGCTGAGAAATAAGCATCGCTGTTCGATTTGTAATACGGCTATGGATCCCTATCTGATCGATGAGAAACGCAAGCTACATGTTTGCGGCAACAATCCAGATTGTCAGGGATACGAAATAGAGAATGGCGAGTTCAAGATTCGCGGCTACGATGGCCCCATTATCGAATGTGATAAGTGTGGGCAGGACATGCAATTGAAGACTGGCCGCTTTGGTAAGTATTTTGGCTGTAGCAGCGAAGACTGTAAAAACACACGCAAGCTACTAAGGAGTGGCGAAGCAGCGCCGCCGAAGATGGATCCGGTACAGATGCCGGAGCTAATATGCCATTCGGTAGAAGACCACTACGTGTTACGTGATGGTGCATCGGGCATGTTCCTAGCTGCCAGTAAGTTTCCTAAGAATCGCGAGACTAGGGCTCCCTATATAGAAGAGTTGCTCCCGCACAAATCCGAAATTGACCCGAAGTACAATTTTCTAATGGAAGCTCCGCTAGAAGACGACGCTGGCAATAAGACGCTGGTTCGCTTCTCGCGTAAGACGAAAGAACAATATGTGCAAACCGAGGTCGACAAAAAGGCGACGGGTTGGAAGGCATTTTACGAGGGCGACAAGTGGGTAGTGACTAAGCCGGAGAAGAAAGCCAAGGCCGCGAAGAAGAAGGCCGTTAAAAAGAGCCCCGCGAAGAAAAAAGCCACAAAGAAGAAGCCCGTTAAGAAAAAGGCCGTTAAGGAGGCTGTTAAGAAAGACTAGAGGCCCTTATGGCTCTTATGTACTCTGTGTGACACCGCGCATGCCGTCACACAGAGCTTTCTGCATTGTTCGAATAGACACGCCGCTAGATGTTGCGTCGTATTACCCCAACACTGATACCCTCGATAGCGAAATCGCTAGTTCTCAGGTCTACTTCAATAGGCTCAAAGTCAGGGTTTTCTGGTAGCAGGCTGAGTTTGTATTTGCTGCGGCCCTTTTCTAGTCGTTTAACCGTCACTTCATCGTCAATTCTTGCCACGACAATGTCGCCGTTCTTGGCTTGGTCGGTTTTGTGTACGACGAGCAAATCATCCTCAAAGATGCCTATATCGATCATGCTTGTGCCTTTCACGGTGAGCAGATAGTCGGCTTTGGGTGAAAACATGTCCGGGGGTATATTGCAGTAATCAGCGATTGATTCCTGCGCGAGGATTGGGCTGCCGGCAGCTACCTGACCGATGATGGGTAGGCCTAGCTGTTCGTTCATAGGCAGCTTAATGCCTCTGGATGTTCCAGGTAGAACCTCGATAGCGCCTTTTCGGGCCAATGCCCGCAGGTGTTCTTCCGCGGCATTCGGCGACTTGAAACCCATCTTTTTGGCTATTTCAGAGCGAGTAGGTGGGTAGCCAGTCTCGTGCATATACTCCTTAACGTAGGCGAGGATTTCTTCTTGCCGGGCCGTGAGTTTAAGCATGTTATCGTCCTTTGCGGGTATGAGTACTGTAATTATATACAGTTATCTGGCAATGACAATAAAACTTTAGGATTCGATTCTGAAGAGTTAGGCAGTCTTGTGGCCTTAAGATAGGCGGATATCATACTCAAGACCCAGTTAATGAGTTTGCTCGCCAGTATGCTGCAGAAATGCTATCTGCTATCTATAATTGATGGGTATAGTCCCATTTTTGCTTCACTCTGCTCACTCGGCCGAGCTCAAGGTTCAGATAATCTGAGAATCATCATCTACGTCCAATGATTCTGGCTCAATATCCAAAAGAGCGCCAGAGAAATTCTCCGGTACAAACACTTGATCCGAATAGACTTGATCTTCGCTGTTAAGCTCAAAGGGGGTGCGCCAATCTTCGGGTGCCTCGGCTTTGTTGATAGTGAGCTGACGCCAAGTAATGAGGTCGTACTCGCCGACTTCGCCATCGAGAAGTTGGTATTCTATGGTGCTATTAGGCTCATCGATTGCTACAACTTCGAAGAGGGCTCCGCTGACCTGCTCTTGATACCAGGCAGAAACTTCGGGCAGAATTTTATTCATCGCCTTGTGCTCCATGGTCCTACAGATTTAAATGAAAGAACTCCTTGTAGTGTTTGCTTTTGTGCTAAAGATTGAACTATTGCTTCCGTTAAAGCTCAACTATAGTGAGTTTTAATCAGGCAATGGAAGCAAAATCGGTTGATTAATTCAGCTCACTTTATGGTTCAAATTAATAGCGATTGCTAAGTAACTGACTCTGTTGAAGATCTGACTTTGCCAGCTTCGGACATATTTGTGATAATCGCTTCTCATTAGTCGAGTAAACCCAAATGCAGCAGTCGAATACCGAAACTGGCGTGGTCATGCTAGATCTAAAAGGTCTGAATGTTGAGCCTGGGGAGAGAGAGCTGCTAATGCAGCCGCAGGTCGGCGGCGTGATTCTCTTCGCTCGAAACTACGCTTCCCCCCAACAACTCGAAGACCTAGTAGGGACAATCAAGCGGTGTAATGACCACCTGCTAGTTGCAGTCGACCAAGAGGGAGGTCGCGTTCAACGTTTTCGCGAGGAATTTCTAACCTTGCCGCCGCTGCGAGCAATCGGTATCGAATACGAGAAGGATAGAGAGCAGGGGCTAGCGGCGGCCAAGCTATGCGCTTGGGCGATGGCAGCTGAGCTGATGCAATATGGAGTTGATATCAGCTTTGCGCCTGTCCTGGATTTGTTTGACGTGAATAGCCCAGTAATAAAAGAGCGGGCGTTTTCAGGCGATGGCGCCACAGTTGGGGATATCGGCCTCGCTTATGTCGAAGGTATGCAGGACGCTGGTATGGCGGCAACTGGCAAACACTTCCCAGGGCATGGCAGGGTATTGGCGGACTCTCATTATCAGCTGCCAACCGATATGCGTAGTCTRGAYGAGATTCGAGAGRATGACCTAATYCCTTTCGCTRCATGTATTCRSAGTCTGGATGCRATAATGCCTGCGCATATTGTCTATCCARAGGTSGATGAGCATTGYGCTGGCTTCTCYAAARTTTGGATYGAGGGTTTAYTGCGCASKGAGCTGGGATTCGATGGRGTMRTCTTYAGTGACGACCTCACTATGCATGCGGCACACAGCGCSGGYTCTGTCGCACAGCGTGCTGATCTCGCATTAGSYGCCGGSTGCGACATGGTGCTGGTCTGCAACCAGCCGGAAGAGGCGGCTGAGYTGGTGCGCTATCTCGATGGGAAGCAGCAGCCRGGCAGYAATAGAATCGGCTGCATGCTAGCGAAGAATGCGAGTAAACATGCTGGACTGTAYGAGAGTGATAGATGGTTGGAAGCRAAAGAGCTAATTAACAGATTATCTGTCTGACGCGAAGTGCTAGAGAAACACCCTATTAACTGGAGATTGTAGAAAGTGCTAGAGAATTTTTTGTCATTAGATGTATTGAGTGACCTAGGTTGGGGAGCGGAGCTAATCGCTGTGGTCACAATTACATTGGTTGTTCGTTTCCTTGCTATGCATTTCCTTAAAGTGCTTGGTCGTCATTTGGAAAAGACCACTAACGCCTGGGACGATGCCTTGCTCGATGCGATGCAGGTTCCTTTGAGCTGGTTCATTCTGATTATGGGTCTATTGTGGGCTGTCGAAGTCAGTGATGGCTACGTAGATACGGAAATGTTCTCTGTCCAGAACCTCGGCAAGTTTAGGCAGCAAACATTCATTGTGTTAATCACCATGTTTGCCGTGCGCTTTATCAACCGCGCCGAAAAGCGCTTGTTGATAAATATGGAAGATGGGGCAAAGGTATCAGACGCGGCTATCGATCCGACAACTTTGCATGCGCTTGCTAAATTATTACGATTGGCGGCTGTAATATCGGCTGTCCTCATCGCCATGCCGACACTAGGGATAGAAATCACCGCACTATTGGCGTTCGGCGGTGTAGGCGGTATCGCGATAGGCTTCGCTGCAAAGGATCTGCTCGCCAACTTCTTCGGTGGCCTCATGATCTATCTGGATAGGCCGTTCGCCCTTGGGGATTGGATTCGCTCGCCAGATAGAGAGATAGAGGGAACAGTGGAATCGATCGGCTGGCGTCTGACGGTTGTGCGCACCTTCGACAAGCGGCCGTTGTATATACCGAACTCCGTTTTCAATACGCTCTCGCTGGAAAACCCTTCGCGTATGTCGAACCGGCGTATTAAGGAGAATATCGGCATTCGTTATTCAGACTCCGATAAGATGGAAGCCATTGTCGCCGATGTGAAAGCGATGTTACAAGCGCATGAGGAGATAGATCAGAAGCAAACATTGATCGTGAATTTCTTAAGCTACGGTAGCTCCTCCTTAGACTTTTTTATCTATACCTTCACCAAGACTACTAATTGGATTCGCTTTCACGAAATAAAGCAGGATGTACTACTGAAGATTGTCGATATCGTTCACTCACACGGTGCAGACTTCGCCTTCCCAACGACTACGCTAGATGGGATTGATGGATTGTTGAGAAAGAATGCAATCAGGGAAGAGCCTTAGTCAGATGATGCTGGAGAAAATCGTAGAAGTTCAGGCACGATCGACGCTCCTGCATGACGAGGCGGAGGTCGAAGCTTGCTTAGATTCAATGGCGGCTTCCATCAGCGCTGAGCTAGCGGATAAGAACCCACTAGTAATTTGTATCATGCATGGCGGCTTAATCACCAGCGGCAAGCTAGCGACTCGTTTGAATTTTCCACTGCAGTTAGATTATCTGCACGCGACGCGCTATCGCGGAGCGACCAGCGGTAAAGATTTACAGTGGAAGGTCTTTCCAAGTGAGTCTCTCAAAGGGCGGGTGGTTCTTCTAATTGACGATATTTTTGATGTTGGCATTACGCTGAAACTGATCGTCGAATACTGTCAGCAGCAGGGCTGCGCATCTGTTCACACTGCCGTGTTGTTAGACAAGCAGCACGACCGTAAAGAGGCGGGTATCAAGGTGGACTTCGCTGGATTGGAAGTAGTGGATCGCTATTTGTTCGGTTACGGGATGGACTATAAAGGCTATCTGCGTAACGTGGCGGGTATCTATGCTATTGCCGAGAAGGATATGTGAGGCCTTGTCAGCTGCCGTAGAATTTCCGGAGCCGCTACTCGCATTCAATCAATTTCGGCAGACTGGTAAATAGCAGTGCCGTTTTTACGCCTTTATTCTCTTCGTTCTCAAACAGGTTTTTGTATCTGCTCAGCTGGCCTGAGTAGAGTGCTATTTGCTCGGCAAGAAAACTCTCCAACGATTGATTGCTTGATGGCTGCGAAGATTTGTAGTCGATGATCCAGCGTACGCCATTGTCATCGATAAATGTGCGGTCGATTATGTGGGTGTGGACAAAGCCGTTTGCATAACTCTGTAGTGGTAGTTCCGCGGCGCTCTGCTCTTGCTCGTGATCAAACACCCAGCGCAGTTCGGGATCCTGCAAGGTGCGGTGCAGGGACTTCTCGATTTTCGCCATGGCATTATCGATCTCACTGCTGGCGAATGAGAATGCACTCAATCGCCTTCTCCAATATCTCTTCAAGCCTGCAAGGTTGGCAGGATCGAGAAGCCGGTTGTTGCTTAGATAGTTCTGTAGTGCCTCATGGAGCAGATTACCAACTTCACTGTGTAGCTGATTGTCTGCTGCCAATTCAATCGGCGCGGGGTCATCAGATTGCTCCGTAAACGGCTCTTCTGTAAGCTCTTTAGCAGTCTCTGCTGATTCACTCATCGCAAATGCGCCTGCCGGTAGCCGGTGCAGTGAAGGGCGTATTTTTAATGGATCTTGCTGCTTAAAAGGCATGCTCATGGAGTGTATGGGGTGGTAGTCGACCGATGCCTCGGTGAGATTTTCCCATATGGTAGCGAGCAATGTGCCGGAGCCTGGCTTGGCCGTCTCACCGTCTTTGTCTGCTAATGTGGCAGACAGGTATACCGACTTCATTGCGCGAGTAACGCCGATATACAGCAGCCGAGTGCTTTCTAATCGTGATTTTTCCGCCTTCTCGAAGCGCAGCAGATTGTAGAGGGTATTGTCTTCTCTTCCCGTCGCAGAAAGTGTGGCTAAGAAGAGCTTGTTCTCGCCTTGCTGATTCAATCGCTGATGCCATAGCAGTAGCGACTTATCGTCGGCGCGGCTAGTCCGCGCTAGTCCGGGTAGGAATACATGGTCGAACTCCAGACCCTTGGACTTGTGAATGGTCATGATATGCACAGGGTTGGCATCAGCGGCTACCGCTGCACTAGAGACAAAGCTCCTCTGAATCTTCGCTTCGAATTCGGCGAAGTTCTCTAAGCTACCTGCGACTTCTGAATCCTTTAGGATTTCATAGAATCTTTCTAGGCTGTCGCGYTCAGAATCGGATCGAAGAATCTGTTCGCCACCAAGTTCGTCAAATGTCATGCGGATCACGCGGCTAATTTTGGTCTGTTGCTTCGCCAAGAGAGCGCCGCGCAATATTGAGCTTAGTTTTCTTATGCGTGCTAAGCCATCGCTACTGAGCTGCTTGTTCTGKGTGCCRGCGCACAGCTGCGTCATGCTTTCAAAGAYACTRATATTGTTTTCAAARTTYGCTACGACATGTAGATCCTCTARGGATATTCCACACCACGGTGCTCTGAGAATAGCTAGCCAAGAAAGCCTGTCAGCTTGATTGCATACAGCACTTGTTAGACAGATCAGATCGGTGATGAGCGGAAGCGTATCTAGTCTATCGATTTCATTGGCCAGCCAGGGGATTTCGGCCTCGCGAAGTGCTGGCAGTATGAATTTCAGGTGRCCYCKGCTRCGTATCAGTATCGCTATCTTGCGCTGGGARTGCTGCTTGCGAAGTCGCGATATCTCATCKGCAATATAAGCGGCCTCCTCAATGTAGGCYTSATYCTTRCCATCTTCATCAAACTGATAGATGCGAGTCGACACGGCGGTCTCGATGTCCTTTGGATGCACCGCATGGGAGTGCGAGTAACTCACCGCGCCGCGAGAGATGTCGTTATGCTCAGGGAAGGCGCCGGAGAATACCGCGTTTACCCAGTCTACGACGCCGGAGTCAGATCTAAAATTCGCTAACAGGTCTATCGGGGTCACCGGGATAGGGCCTAGGCCACTTTCACGTAGTTTAATGAATAGCCCCACGTTGGCATTTCGAAATCCGTAGCAAGACTGCATCGCATCACCTACAACGAAGAGTGTTCGGCCGTCTCGTTCTTCCCAGCCCGAGGTTAGCTTRCGTAGTAATTCCATCTGCGAGGAYGAGGTGTCYTGGAACTCGTCAATGAGTATGTGCTTGATCTGATAATCGAGGCTAAGCGCAAGGTCTGTRGGRTYATCCTCMGTRCCGAGTGCGCGCAGGGCRGCTAGGCTTACCTGTGGRTAGTCTATTTTYCTCTTCTGCGTAAACGCGAGTTCCAGCTGKGCCATTAGAGTTGGCAGCACTTGGGTCAGGGTGCTGAGAAARYCCCATGAGAGTTCGTCGTCATTGGGYAGGGGCAGYCTGCGAAGATAATCTAGCGCTTGTAAGAGTTCGGGCGACTCGGCCATTGCTAAGAGGAGCGCCTTCATGGCGTCCTTCTTTTCTTTCTGCAGTGCCTTCTGCTCTTTGTTACCGGACTGTGGTGGAAACCCCACGTCTTTTCTAACGTCTTTACGAAATGCTGCGTCAGACTTAAGAAGAAATAGTTTTGTCAGACCGACCCAAGTGTCTAGGTTACTGGGGTCGGATTCTGGGAGCTCATTCAGATTGCTGCACAACAGCAATTGAGAATCGCTACCTTGCTCATGAAGATTGGCAGTTGCATACCGTAGTAGTGGCATTAATTCGGCAGCGTAAGGTTCTAGCAGTGATTGTGCGTTCTCGATGGACTCTTCAATTAATTCCAATAGGTTCGCAGCGAGATAATCCATAGCGTGCTCGGGAGAGCTTGCAACACCGACTATATCGCCAATCCATTGCTCGCGTTGCTTCAACAGATTTGTAAGCAGAGTTTCTAGCTTTTCGCTATCGTTGTCGAAGTGCAGCATCAGCTCGCCAATAGCGCTGGAGATCGGCAGGTCTGCATCGAGCAGCTTTAAAGTGTTTCGAATAGCAAGGTGATAGCAGTCATCGATCTGTTCGCTTATTGAAAGTGGGCCGCCAAAATTGGAGAGGATAGGGAGCTTGCTTGCGAGAAAATTGCAGAAGCTATCGATAGTCTGAATGCGCAGCCGATTGGGTGATTGCTGTAGCTGCCAAGACTCCTTTTTATCCTGCTCCAGCACGCTGTTAGCGATCTCATATCTGTCGTGGTCTAGCTGCGTGTCTAACCTGTTGGGGTCGATCTGTTGCGCCCATTCAAGCGTATTGAGAATCCGCTGCGCCATCTCATTGGCTGCTTTCTTGGTGAAAGTTATAGCTAACACTTCTTCTGGGTGTTGGCAGGCAGCGAGTAGTTTGAGAAAGCGCAGGCTGAGTAATTCTGTCTTACCTGAACCGGCTGGGGCTTGTACGGCGATAGATCGCGTAATATCTAACGCATTTTTCCGCGCTTCGAAGTCGACGATTTGTTCTGCTGAGCTTGTCATATCTCTTCTTCGCTCAAGAGACTCTGGCTCTGGTCAGCTTCGGCTATTCGGCATAGCGGGCCTAACTCGCAGTATTGGCAAGTAGTGCCGCGCCTTGGAGCTACGGCTATGAGTCCGGATTCGAATTCGTCGGCTAGAGCGTGGATGCTCTTGTTCCAATTGTCTTGCAGTGCAGGCCAGCCGCCTTCGAAATCTTTAGGCTGTTTGCTGACTTTAACTGCTACGCCAAAATCAGCTAATTCCATGGGGCTGATCAGACCGATGTTCTCGGCGTTTAACTGGAAGATGAGTGTGGCGCTGACCGGCTGATCGGAGTCTTGGCTGACTGCAATCTGATACAGCGGGAGCTGCAAGTCATCAGGCCTATCATCAAACCATTTGTAGTTAGTAAATTTTCCTGTCTTATAATCTATAAGGGCTAGAG
>JAESUV010000040.1 GCA_016762975.1 Gammaproteobacteria bacterium
GCCACGTTGCCGCTGATACGAGTCTCTGATGCAAGAGAGAAGGACAGGTCAATATCACCGGTGGAAACATCATAGTCATTTACCTTGAGTTGATAAATCTCATAATCTCCATTGTTAATCAACTGCAAAGGCGTAAAAGCAACTTCGGTAACAGAGGCAACTAAACCCTCAGCTGTAGGCGAAGTGGGTGTTACTGCCGGCGCGGCAACATAGATGCCGAGCACGAATGTCATCGCCATGGCTGCGCCCTGGAAGGCAACTGTAAGAGGCCTTTCCGCAAGGCCACTCAGCCATTGCTTGATTGAGAACAAGCTGCGCCTTTCCTTTTGTAGATTCTGATGCAACAGCCAACGATTCCCTTGCAAGCGCTCAGCACTCACCAAGGGCTGCGTACCAATTGGAATCGCACTATCTAAGCGCTGCTCGTCTTCCAACAACTCCCGCAATTGGGAGTCGATCTCCAGATCTTTCTCAAACTGGCGCAATTCTTCAGCATCTAGGTCTCCGTATAAATAGGAGATAACTCGTAGCTGCTGCTGTTCTGTGGTATCTGGAATAGTCATAACCTTTGTCCTAACTAGTGATATTCCCGCAATATTTTCTTCAGCTTGTTTCGCGCCCTAAACAGCACAACCTTCACCGAACTATCTGTGCAGCCCATTACCTCTGCTGCTTCTCGAATCTTAAATCCTTGTTGATGACAGAGCACGAATGCTATTCGTTCATTGTCACTAAGCTTAGCCATAGCCTTGATTATCTGCGAATTCAGTTCGCTATCTATCGCGGCTGATTCAGGAGACCTGCTTTCTATATAGGTCTCTTCATGCTCATATTCACTCTGGATTACCGCCAACTTCTCCCAGGTTCTCTTCAACTTGCGCCGATTCGACAAGGCGGTGTTGACGACAATCTTATGTAACCAAGTGCTGAACTTGCTCTCCAGTTTAAACTTCGGCAGTGCTCTGAACGCAGCCAGCATCGCATCCTGATAAATATCGTTAGCATCGTCGGGGGTGTGGGCAAAACCTGCGGCCACAGCAAGCATCTGACCTTCTAGCAGGCGAACAAGCCTCTCAAACGCGGCAGTATTGCCCGACTGTGCTGATCTAACCAGCTCTTCTTCAGTTTCCTTCAGCAAGGAAAACCCCCAAAAATCATACTCTTCGGCCTTCCTCGGCCCTTTCTGCTTGTTCTGTAACTTAGAGTGTACTTCGCAGGAAAGGGTTAACAAGATAATTGCAGAAAAATGCTCAGATCTAGGCAGTGAGGCAGGGTTTGCCTAGCTGCGGCCGTGAGAACAAGAGCTGGGGCCAAAACTGGCATAAGAGGGACGCATGAAGCTCTGCTAAGCACTACCGAATCTTGATGGACAATCCAGTCGAGGATAGAGAGGGTAGTAATTGCTACGACTCTATCCAGTCGAGAATGATGTTGGCAAGCTGCTCCGGTTTTTCAAAAGGCACAAGATGACCAGCATCCTCGATCTCGATAAAGTCAACATTCGATGAAATCGATTGCCACTTATTCCAGCAAGACTCACCCAGCGTATGGGAACCCTGTGCGCGGATAGCCAAGGTAGGTACTTTTAGATGAGGCAGCAGGCGCCACAAGTTATGAACGAGCGTGTAGCAGCGTGCCTCCCATTCCCTGCTATAGGCAAGCGTAAACTCCCCCGCTGCGATCTCCTTCGTTCCATGCTGGACATAGTCCCACAGTACCGCATCGCTAATCTGCCGGAAGACCCGTTTCGGGCGATAGTGATCGAAGGCCTCCTGCCTGCTAGAGAATCGATCGACACGCGAAAGCGCCCTCTTCACCATTGGAATCACTTCTGGCCGAAAGCGCCGGATAAAACTCAGACCAAGAAGGTAACGACGCGGCACTAGAACAGGTTCGATTAGAACCAACGACTTAAACAATTCCGGGCGCTGCACTGCTGCCAGAAGTATTGCGGCCGTGCCCATCGAATGACCGACGCTGACGACTGGGTGTGGAAGCTGGCCTACTAACTCACAAATATCGTCGCCAAACACATCCCACGACCGAAATGACGCTAGTTCGGGCGGAGGCTCCCATAGCGGGCGATGCAAGCTGGCAACGACCTCATGATTTTCTGTAAACGGTTCCAAAAATGCGCGATAGGCACCCGGGGGATAACCATTAGCAGCAGCAAAGTGCAGAGCTGGGCCTTGACCACCCATGTGGTAGTGCGGAGAAGACAATTGAGACATCGCGGGCATAACAACTTCGACTGGGTTTGCTCGATGGGCCGCCATTCTGACAGAATCAGACTGTTAATTCAGTGTGAATTATTCGCGAGAGCGACTAAAACTGTTGATATCGCGGGGCTGGGAATATTCCTCTATTTTCGTAGTAGAAATCGAGCGATTTGACACCATATCTATATACTAGACGATCAAAACAGCCCAATATAAGTAAGAAGTCTGTTTTTCGAATCTACACAAGCCCCGATACTGAAACAGTCTCGATGCACTAACTAATAATCAGGAAAACCACTATGGAATTTGAACTCCTATATTGGCACTGGATCGTACTGGGCTTCATTCTAATGCTCAGCGAAATTTTTCTCGGTTCCTTTTTCATATTTTGGTTCGGCGCTTCGGCACTGAGTGTAGGGCTAGCTATGCTCACTATCCCCAACATGTCCGAGGCGGCGCAAATAATAATCTGGGCCTTTGGCTCCATGACGTTCGCCTTAGGTTGGTTCAAGTTTGTCAAACCGCTCTCCCGCGACAATACCAAGGCAGGCCTTTCCAAAGAAGCATTGTTAGGACAAATTGGGCAGGTATTGGAAACACCGAATGGCGATAAATTTGGAATGCTTCGCTTCCCAGCCCCCCTACTCGGATCAGACGAATGGCTAATCATATCGCAAGATGAATTGACCGTAGGCGATCGAGTCAGTGTGATCGATCTATCAGGCAATTCGCTCATAGTTAAAAAAGCCCAAGTGGCAAAGACATAATTAACTCTATCCTGAGAGTTCAAACTTTTAGCCAAGGAGAATTACAATGGAAATTGGAACTATACTGGCCATCGCTGTCGCTGCTTTCCTGTTCATCACTCTCGCCCAAGGCGTTCGCCAAGTTCCGCAGGGGTATAAGTGGGTAGTGCAGCGACTTGGCAAGTATCACTGCTCGCTAAAGCCCGGACTCAATTTTATTATTCCCTATGTCGACACCGTCGCCTTCAAGGTCACGACCAAAGATATCGTGCTCGACATTCCCTCGCAGGAGGTAATCACCAAAGACAATGCCGTGCTACTCACCAACGCAGTCGCCTATATCAATATCGTGTCACCCGAGAAGGCTGTCTACGGCGTAGAAAACTATATCATAGCAATACAGACTCTAGTGCAGACGTCCTTACGATCTATCCTAGGCGAGATGACTCTAGACGATGCACTCTCCTCCAGAGATCACATCAAGGCGAAGCTCAAGGCCGCGATTTCTGATGACATTGCTGATTGGGGTATTATCCTAAAGACCGTAGAGATTCAGGACATCAACCCCTCGGACACCATGCAAAGCGCGATGGAAGAGCAGGCCGCGGCGGAACGCGCCCGAAGAGCGACGGTGACAAAAGCTGATGGCGACAAACAAGCGGCAATCTTAAAGGCTGAAGGTGTGCTAGAGGCCTCCAAGCGCGAAGCTGAGGGACAGGTAATTCTAGCTGAAGCTAGCAAACGTTCTATCACTCTAGTAACTGAAGCTATAGGCGAGAAGGAAATGCCCGTGGTCTATCTACTGGGTGAGAAGTACATTAGTTCGTTGCAGAATCTGTCGAGTTCCGACAATACTAAATTTGTGATCTTCCCAGCGGACATTCCTGCCGCAATCAAGGGTTTAATGGGACGCTAATCGGCCGTATTCAGCCAAGGGTGAGAACCTACCATTTCTCGGAGGCGATAGAAGACGGCTTAGCGCGTGTACTTTAGCAGCGTGCGCTCGGTGATAATTTTAATATCGCTGCCTGCACGCTTCAATAGCAGGGCCTTCTCTATCTTTCGACCATGACTGGTGTATAACCAATCACGGCTCGCCAGAGTCCCTATAACTAGATAGTTGACGCTCTTGTTGATACTAGAATTGGTCTCGCTACCTAGACAGCGCAGCAGAGTATCCACCGACTCTCTATCGCCACTTACGAAGTCACCGGTTAGACAGAATACCGAGCCTGCCAGCTTCAGGCCATCAACTGAGTCTTCCCAGACCTCCGTGGACGCCTCATAACTCAAACCCGATTCATCAGTATCCGTGCCGGTAACTTGTCGCACTGTGGCCAATAAGTCTTCACGCTCTTCATCGGTGATGACTCCGTCTTCGAGTATGACCGCTAGACGCTGCACGATGACGCTCGCCGGCCACACTTCTCTCACCGATTCATTGTGTTCGAGCCAGGAAGACATCGCCGTGATTTCTTGATCGTTAAGCACACCGTCGGAAGCGGTGCCGGTGAGAAAACCCACCAGCTCTTCGATGTGGCCCACGCTTTCTGGAGTCTCGGAATCTTTGTCGCTGATAATCTGTTCGATACGTGTCTGCATCTGGAGCAGTTCATCTGGGCTAATAACACCGTCTTCGAGAATTACACCAACAAGGCTAAGGATGGCCAGCACGTCCGCATCTTCGGACAGATATTCTTGAGATTGCAGCCAAGAATCGAGAAAAAGCAGCTCCATTTCATTGAGACGCTCATCTGCCACGACACCTGCAAGAATGCCTTTTAGGCCATACAGCGCCTTATCCTTCTCGTTGCTAAAGCTAAAAGCACGTTCGAGAGGCTCGCTGTCAATGTCTTTACGAATGTCCACTAGGTGCGACCTGATTTTCTTCTTAATCGCAATCATAAAACTTTACTATATAGCTGTCGAAGCATTTGATTGGATATTTGGGGACGAACAACTCAATGGCCTCTCTGTGAGCCATTCTGGGCAGCTGGGCTGTCCCAATCTATTCGTTGCTTTCGACATGTCCGACAAAGAAACGCCTTGATCTCGGAACAACCCAAAGGCCAGAGCGGCCATAGAATTATTCAGCTGCACAGGGCCAATTCTCCCCCGATTAGCGCCCTACGTAAAAACCCGCCAGGCAGCAGGTTTTTACGGCTCAAAATTACTCAGGCATCAGGGTTGGCTCACTCAAAACGACCCATTAATCTTCAGTGATACAACGCGGCCAGATGTCGCACATTGGTCTTCTATCTCTTCCAAAATGCCCGCCGAGACACGGCCTATATAACGCTGCCTCTCGCGACACTGCAAGTTGCTGGTCGCATTTCTCGCATCGAAGCGATAGGTGATACCGCGAGAATCTACGAACTGAACGAAGGCATTCGTATTCGGCTCGCCTAGATAGCTCTCGATGTCATCGATCTCGTAGATCTTCTCGTTGCTGTCGAAGCGGTTACTCCACTCTAGACCGTAATTCATATTCCACTTGGGCACATCGTGTCGAAAGCCCAGATTGAGGCGCCCGCGTCCGAAACGGCGGAAACGACGCTCGAACCCCTGGAATGGATCCGTAATATTAGAGTCCGTAACGCTTAGCCTCGATGTCACTAACAGGTTTGGCAGGTTGATCATGCGCATCCGGATACTGCCACTAAGCGTAATCCCGTACATTTCGCCTTCACCGATATTGCCGTTGGCTGACTGCAAGCTGTCTTCGGAGGTTGTGACATCAATGCGCTCGATCCTGTCATGGTGTTGATGATAGAAGATGTTTGCATCCACCACACCGACGTCATTCGGTAATCGATATTCCGCGTTAAAATCGTATTTCCATAACCATTCCTGACGCAGGTTTTCATTTCCCGCTAGCGTGTTCGAATCGTTATCCTGATCATCATTTGCTGCAACAAAATCGCTAAACCTTAGTTGCTGCACCACCTTCTCGATCGATCCACGTAGCTGAAACTGAGGAGTCAGGTTGTAACGAAGGTCGACTTTTGGCTTTATGAAGTCAAAATCTCGCTTCCTATTTACATCCCCCACCTGACTGATCTCTGAAACCTCATAAAGCAAAGTGCTTTCCAATGACAAGCGGGAATTGATAATCCAATTATGAATAATAAACGGCTCATAACGGATCTCTTCGACGGTAGAATTGGCATTGGTAATAGTCTGCGGTACCAAACCACCGAAGGCATCAGAAGGGATGCCGGTTGTATCTGGCAGACCTAATGCCAAACTGGAACCGAGTGTAGTTTGAGCGCCTTCTGCACCAAACTCGATGTCCTGACCATCGAAAATACTCATCGTATAGGAGCCACGCAAGATGCGTTCTGTAGTGGTGCTTGCTGTATCTAGGAACAAGTCCTTAGATTCACTGCCATCTGCAAACACATCGAAGCGTTCTCGTGTCGACGCCGAGTTACTCTTATTACTGATGAAAAGCATCTTGAATCGGTCACCGCTGTCAGTTCGGTATTCATAGTCGCCGCCGATTTCCCAGTTGTCGCGCTCTCCTGGGATGTCTTCCCGCTCAAGAGCCGTTGTCTCAGGCGTGACACGCTGGTTAGTCGTATAGCGCAATATATCCGTTGGATTGTCATTCTGTGAGTACAGTGCATTAAATCTCGCGCTCGCTTGCGAGCTGATTTCATAATCGAGGTTGACGCTATAGTCATAGCTTGTCTGTTCGCGCGTACGCTCCTCACGCACCTCATCATTGAGCGAGAAATCGCCCAGCACACTAGATTCCTTACTCAGGCGACTATCGTAGCGGGGCTCCGCTGCTGCGCTAAGCACGTAGTTCAGCCTATTTGCCTGCCCACTGTAAGACACAGAGCCTCCAGGTTGAGCAGTATGATCCAGATAGCGATCCATGTTGACCTCATAACTGATGCTGTTCGAGGAAAGCTCTGAAAGCAGTACCACGTTCACAACCTGGCTGCTACCGCGCACATCCAACTCACCCGAGGTGCCACGGATTATCTCGATATAATCAACCTGCTCTGCGGCAATCCGTGCCATCTGGCCACTTGTCTGATTATTCTTACCGGCGGTTCGCTTGCCATTTATCAGTATCTGGCTGCCGCTACCGCTACCAAGACCTCTTCCCCCACCGCCGCCGCCCTGCCTAGAGCTGCTAAAGTTCCGATTCCCGCCTCCGGTCGCTGTACCAACCCCCGGTATCCTGTCCAACATATCCTGTGCGGTCACCGGATTAAATTCGGCAAAATAGCTTGCAGGATAGACGACCGTTGATTCTTCGCCTACATTGTCCTGAGCACTCACGGACGAAACAGCAACCAGAAATACAACTAGTATCGCTAAACGGCGTACTAGAGAACGAAACAAGAGAGTCTTAATACTCATAAATAGGTCTCATTACAGTCAGGGGATGCGGGGTCAGCCAATGCGATTAGAAGGATTAGAAATAGAGCTATCGGCACTGGCCGGTTTTTGACCCGAACCCGTCACAAATTATTGAATTGCGGATTATAGAAGAAGCTTCACGCCTTATTTGTAACAAATTGTAGGCTATTCTGCCCCTTCTACACTGTTGTGACCCTCTGCGCTTATTGCCCTGCGGATTTCTTAATTTAGGCAGGCTGCGTTACACTTAGCGTCCTATTGAGAGTGGTTATATGAATGACGTAGAACAAGCAGGGAAAAGCGAATCCCTAGGCGAAAAATCCTTTCTTGCCAAGCTCTTAGCCGGCGACTATGGCCTTGCCGCCACCTACTGGGGCCTGTACTTTGTAGGGGCTGGCCTATTTGCAGCATTCGGATCGCAAGCCGTCGACGCAGAGCGCTGGATTCCCTACCTAGTCATGATCATGGCGATGATGGCCTATACAGTAACCCTACTCGTTGGTATACGCGCGGCCTACAAGGGACCGCAGTTGTGGAAGGTAATGTCGAGGACATCTTCCGTATTCATGATTATCAATATTCTCATAGGTATTTCGACTCTAGGATTTATCTACTAGAGCCCGAGTGAGACAGAAACCAAGCGTCGATAACTCCGGCTAAACTTAGGAATTCCTTTATTGAACCAAGCACGCGAAATCCAGCTAGAAAATTATGTACTGGTAGTCAAAAAAGACTGCCCTACTTGCACTTTGATCGAACCGGTCATTCTATCTCTTGCAAAAAACAAATCACTTTCCCTGAAAATCTATGTCCAGGACGACCCCTCATTTCCAGCGAACCTAGACGGCGTAATCGACGATTCTAGCCTAGAGTATTCTTATCAAGCCGACATTGAGGTTGTTCCAACCCTAATTCGCCTAAACGATGCCCAATCTGAAGAGTCTCGAATCTATGGCTGGGATAAGAAACAATGGCAGAGCTTTACGCGCATAGAAGAGCTAGGCGCCGAGCTTATCGATTTTAAACCCGGCTGCGGATCCAAAACGCAAGACCCTGGCATGAGCGAAGTCTTAGCGCTGCGCTTCGGCAAGCAGATATTGCAGGCGCGCGCTGTTGAACTGGCTGAGGCCGAAGACATCATGGAAGCCTGCTATGATCGAGGTTGGAGCGATGGTCTGCCGGTTGTTCCACCAACTCCCCTTCGCGTAATGCGCATGTTAAGCGGAAGCGAGCGTGATGCCGCCGAGATCGTCGGCAAGGTACCCCCTGATAATGTCCCTTGCACCATAGAGAAGATCGCAATTAATGCAGTCATGGCCGGCTGCAAGCCCGAATACTTCCCCGTTGTTATCGCCAGCGTCGAAGCTGCCTTGCAAGATCGCTTCTGTATGCACGGCCTACTCTGCACGACTTATTTTTCTTCGCCTGTCATGGTTGTCAACGGGCCAATTACAAAGCAGATCGGCATGAATTCGGGTGTCAATGCACTAGGCCAGGGTAATCGTGCCAACGCCACAATAGGCAGAGCGTTGCAGCTAATAATCCGCAACGTCGGTGGCGGTGTGCCCGGCGGCATCGATCGAGCGAACATGGGCAATCCAGGCAAATACACCTACTGTTTCGCTGAAGATGAGAGCGATGAGAACTGGCTAAGCCTCGCTAGTGATCGTGGCTTCGAACGCAATGACTCTGTTATCAGCCTGTTCGCAGGCGACGGCCTACAACCGATACTCGACCAACAGTCGCGCACGCCACAGTCGCTAATGAAAAGCATGGCATTGAGCCTGCGCAGTGTGGCTCATACAAAATTATTTGGAATGGCAGATGCTATTCTCATAGTCTGCCCTGAACATCGCCGTGTATTCCGTGAAGGTGGTTGGAACAAAGAAGATTTACGCAAAGCCCTGCATGAAGAACTAATGACACCTGGCACCGAAGTCATTCGAGGAGCCAATGACATAGCCGAGGGCATGCCGGTAAAGTTCAAAAACAAGATGCTCAATAAATTTAGAGACGATGGCCTGCATATAGTTACCACCGGCGGCACTGCCGGCATGTTCTCTGCCATCATTGGCGGCTGGGTTGCGTCCGGTGAGCGTGGCAGCCAATTAACATCGCAGAAGATTTAACGATAGCTTGTAGCTGGCAATCGAATTGCCAGCTATAAACTGAAACTGAAAATGAAGAGGTACACCATGCAAAGCACTACCATCCTTCTAGATCCGACCGCGGAGCTGCAGACGGCCGCGCGGCAGTTGCTACCTAGATTAAAGAGTATAGCCGGCGCCACCGTAGGCCTGCTGGATATTTCCAAGCCTCGTGGCAAAGAGTTTCTAGATGAAGTACAGAAGCATCTGGAAGAAGCTGGCGCGAAGGTGAAGCGGTATTCCAAACCCACTTTCACACGCGTGGCACCGACAGAATTAACGCAAAAAATTAGCGTGGAGTGCGACGCAGTAATCGAAGGACTCGCCGACTGAGGCTCATGTACCTCGTGCAGTTTGCATGACATCATGGACTTAGAAAGCAGAGGAATTCCTTCCGGCTTCATCGCCTCAAGAGAGTTTGTCGACGCCGCTGCAGCACAGGGAAAGTCCCTAGGTATCTCACCGGCAAGCGTGTTCGTTGCACATCCGATTCAGGACCGAACCGATGAGGAAATGGCGCAGCTGGCACTGAGTTCAATCGACGCGATCACAGCAATGATTTGTGAGAAAAAATAGTTTCAAGCTAAGTGCCGCAAAAGCTACCTAAATAGCCGCGCGAGCTTTTAAAACAGATGGACAGAGGAAGATTAGCATGACCAGAGAAGCAGTAATTGTATCAACAGCACGCACACCAATAGGCAAAGCTTATAGAGGCGCGTTCAATGACACCGACGCTCCTACACTAGGAGGACACGCAATTGCTGCAGCCGTTGAACGCGCAGGTATCGATCCAGGCGAGGTCGATGACGTAGTAATCGGTTGTGCCATGCAACAAGGATCTTCTGGCTACAACATAGGCCGCACGGCTGGTGTTGCGGCAGGACTACCGAGTTCTGTAGCGGGCATGAGCATGGACCGACAATGTGCCTCCGGCATGATGGCTATAGCTACGGCAGCGAAGCAGGTCATCGTTGATGGCATGCCTATTGTTGTTGGTGGTGGTCTGGAATCAATTTCTCTGGTGTCGAACGAGCACCGCAACACCTACCGCGCACAAGACCCGAACGTGCTCGCCAAATCTCAACAAGCCTATATATCCATGATAGAGACAGCCGAAATTGTTTCTAAGCGATACAATATTTCACGCGACGCGCAAGACGAATATGCTCTTCAATCGCAACAGCGCACAGCAGCCGCACAATTAGCCGGCGCCTTTGACGATGAGATCGTGCCCATGGCTTCTAAGATGTTATTCATGGACAAGGAAACCAAGAAGCAGAGCGTACACGAGACCCTGCTTGAAAAGGATGAGGGAAACCGTCCTACGACGACTCTAGAAGGCCTACAGGGCTTGAAGCCAGTATTTGAAGGCGGTGTAATTAGTGCGGGCAATGCTAGCCAGCTATCTGACGGCGCATCTGCTTCGGTGATTATGGACAGCAAATTAGCCGAACAGAAAGGCTTGCAGCCACTCGGTGCCTATCGCGGCATAGCTGTTGCTGGCTTAGAGCCTGACGAGATGGGAATCGGTCCAATCTACGCCGTGCCTAAATTGCTGGAACGCAATAATCTGAAGATGGATGACATCGGACTTTGGGAATTGAACGAGGCGTTTGCAGTACAGGTAATCTATTGCCGTGACCAATTAGGCATTCCCGATGAGCTGCTTAACGTAAATGGCGGTGCCATCTCAATCGGGCACCCTTTCGGTATGAGCGGAGCACGCATGGTTGGACACGCGCTTATTGAAGGCAAACGACGCGGCGCTAAATATGTTGTTTGTACAATGTGTGTCGGTGGCGGAATGGGTGCTGCAGGACTGTTTGAGGTTTACTAGATAGAAGGGCGTCCTAGCCATTCTAGATGCACATTGAGTCAAGAAAGTTAATCGTGGCTGCCTCATCGAAAGCAGATGATGGCAGCCGCTGATTACTCACTGACTCTAGCTTAGTCGCATTGATCTCATCTAAAACTATTCGATTAAACTGATCCTCAACAGGCTTTTAGGAGCAGGGATATTCTATTCTTCTTTAGACTTTCTGATACGCTCAACTAGCCCGGACCAACAAGGTTATACGGGTTCCCATACAAGTCACGGATGACTCCGGAAAGCCCCCAGGGCACCTCTTCTGGCGGACCGATGATTTCGACGCCTGCTCGCGCCAGTCGCGCCATATCCCCTATGCAATCGGTACTGCTTAGGACAGTCATTAGATTCGTGCCCACCCTACTCTTGTCTGACTCTTCACGTGCCAACATCAAAACGAATTGCGTTGCTGCATTCTTGGCCGGACAAACCGTTAACCATCGCATCCCCGGCACCACGGCATCGTTATCCATGCAAACTTCGAAACCCAGCTTCTCTTGATACCAAGCGAGGGCTTCATCCTGGTCTGTGACATACACAGTAATGTGTGAGATTCGATTAATGGTCATTGCCAATTCTTTCTACTATTGATCTTTCTACTCTTCTTTCTACTCTTCATAGGACCGCACCGTAGTTCTCCCTAATTTTTTATCGCCGGTTTTCTTCTTCTGCTTTATGCGTTTCTCTTTCGCTGCCCTACCCGGCCGTGTCGCAATTCTCCTCTTGTTTACATGAGTAGCCGCCGCCACTAATTCTTCTAATCGCTGTACCGCGTCCTGCTTGTTCTTTTCCTGGCTCCTGAAGCGCTGCGCCTTAATGACCACACAACCCTCGCCATTGATTCGACTGTCGGCATAGGCTAACACTCTATCTTTGATTCTCTGGTCGAGACTGGAGCGGCGCACGTCAAATCGCAGCTGCACTGCCGTCGACACTTTATTTACATTCTGCCCACCGGGCCCGCTAGCACGAATGGCAGCAAACTCGATCTCAGATTTTGCGATTTTAATCATGAGACATTCAGCTAATTGTTTGCGGGTGATGGCGCCCACTTTAGGCCTTAAGTTGAGCTAGCCCAGCGGCTTGCCTAGGTAGTATATTCGGTTCACGTCTCTATAGCAGCAGTAAGTCATAACATAGCGAAATTAAGGAAATTGACCGCCTGATCAACACAAGACTCTGTCCACTTACCGTATAGCGAAGCGGATATCTTGATTCACGCTGACGACTAGGTTACTGTCGATAATCGCTGTCTAAGGCGTAATTGGCAGCCACACACTACTTAAGAAAAGCAAACAATAGCTTATGAAAAAATACCAACTGCCCGCCAAGGATTCAATCCCATTTCGCAAGCCGCTACTGGCTATCAGCCTAATTTCAGCACTCTTCTTGAGCAGCACTAGCACAGCTCAAGAGCCGGTACGGATTGCCTTTATGGACCCGCTATCTGGAATTTTTGCATCGGTTGGCAACAGTGGGAAAACGATATTAGAGTTCGCTGCTGACTATTTTTACAACTCCAAGGGTGGGATCTTGGGAGGGCGCATGATCGAAATCGTTCCTCTTGATAACAAGCAGAGTCCTAACGAAAGCCAGCTTCAATTTCGTAGAGCCATCAGCGAAGGAATTCAGATTATCTTCCAGGGAAATAGCTCAGCCGTCGCGAACACGCTAAACCAAACAATCTCTCGTCATAACAGACGAAATCCAGGGCAGGAAGTTTTGCAGATCAACTACTCTGCAGTGGACCCAATCCTAACGGAAGAAAATTGCAGCTTCTGGCATTTCCGTTTCGATGCACACGCTAACATGAAGTTAAACATCCTCACTGACTACATTGCGGCCGATCTTGATATAAAGAGTATCTACATCATCGGTCAGGACTATTCTTTTGGACATGTGGTATCAGAAACCACAGTTAAATTAATGAATGAGAAACGTCCAGACATCGAGATTGTCGGTAATGAATTTCATCCCATCGGTCAGGTAAAAGATTTTACTCCGTATGTAACCAAGATCGTCTCCTCAGGTGCCGACGCCGTTATTACTGGAAATTTTGGTGCGGACATGGTCTCCCTTGCCCGCTCCATTATCGACTCGGGCCTAGATATACCTATTT
This sequence comes from Gammaproteobacteria bacterium, assembly GCA_016762975.1. Taxonomy (GTDB): domain Bacteria; phylum Pseudomonadota; class Gammaproteobacteria; order Pseudomonadales; family Pseudohongiellaceae; genus UBA9145. The sequence goes on from JAESUV010000040.1 coordinate 13,476, forward strand.
ACACTTTCTATGCTGCCTACGACGGAATTACCGCTACCCTCGGCGAGAGTGGCAAGAACAGGATCAGGCTAGTACACAATGGCGTGACAAACCCTTTCCCGACCGAGGAAAGAAAGCAATTCAACCGCGATTTCAAACTGGCACACCCGAATAACGATGTGACTCAGCCACGAATAGTCAATGCACTCCAGATGGTCGTGAAGGCCATGGAGGAGACGCAGAGTACGGACCCTTACGATATTGCTCTAGCTCTGGAAGACATGCGCTTCACCACGATGAGTGGCGAAGAGATTTGGATGCGCGGCGAAGATCACCAAATTTTCCAATCACTCAGTATTTCGGTACACACAGATGAGGGTGTCGAATTCGACGCTGATAATTCGGGCTACGGCCTAGTTACTGAATACAAGGTTCCCTTAGAAGACACAATGGTCGAATCTAGCTGTCAGATGAGGCGCCCACAACGTTGAGATTCCGCAGCCGTCCAGATAAAATAAGACACATGGAACCCATTAACCGCTAAGGCCAGCATGCTAGAAGTTTTTATATTTGCCACACTAAATGGCCTAGTTACCGGATTCTTGTTGTTCATGTTAGCCAGTGGACTAACGCTAATCTTCAGCATGATGGGTGTGCTGAACTTTGCTCACGCCAGTTTCTACATGCTCGGCGCCTACTTCGCCTATTCGCTCAGTCTCTATTTTGGCTTCTGGACCGGGCTCGTTTTCGCACCACTAATAGTCGGCATGCTCGGGGCTATGATTGAGCGCTACGGCCTACGGCGTGTGCATCAATCCGGTCACGTAGCTGAACTCGTGTTCACCTTCGGTCTCGCTTTCCTCATAGAGGAGGCCACGCAGTTTTTCTGGGGCCGCGATACAAAGAACTATCAAACGCCCGATCTCTTGGACTTCCCATTATTCACTCTGCTCGGTCAGGAATTCTCCGCCTATCGCGGCTTCATGATGACGATATCTGTCGGTATTTTTATCGGGCTCTACTACGTTCTTACCAAGAGTCGAGTAGGCATCATTATTCAAGCGGCTATTACGCACCCGCAGACAGTCGCCAACCTCGGGCACAACGTGCCGCTAATTTTCATGGGCGTGTTCGGTGTGGGAACTGCACTAGCAGGCTTAGCAGGCGTGATCGCGGGGCCTGTTCTCACTACATTTCCCGGCATGGCAACCGTGCTGGGCAGCATCGTGTTTGTCATCGTAGTGATTGGGGGGCTGGGCTCCCTCGCCGGTGCTTTTATCGCATCCTTATTGATAGGCCTGTTGCAGTCCTATGCGATCGCCTCCGATGTCGGCATGCCTGACTTGCTCAATCTACTAGGCGTCTCCTTTGATCGCAGTCATCCGCTGAACGATCTCTGGACTATGAACCTGCCGCAGATTGCGCCCATATTGCCGTATCTATTGTTGGTTCTAGTGCTGATCTTCAGACCGACTGGTCTTCTGGGAAAACGAGAAGAATGATGGCGCTATTAAAGAAATCATCGATCTGGATTGCCTTTCTGGTTGCGCTGCTAGGACTTCCACTGATATTCGACTCCATACTCGCTATATCCATACTCAATCAGATGGCGATAGCAATCGTATTCGCCCTTAGCTACAACATGTTACTTGGCCAAGGCGGCATGCTTTCCTTCGGACATGCCGTCTATTTTGGACTGGGTGGTTTTCTCTCGGTTCACGCATTGATTCTCATCGAATTTGAGACCATGGTGTTTTCTATCCTTTGGATCCCATTGATCGGTGGTGTATTCGGTCTTCTCGCTGGAATATTTATTGGCAGCTTCTCTACACGCAAGGCCGGCACCGTATTCGCGATGATTTCACTTGGCATTGGTGAACTCATTGCAGCCTCTTCGCTTATCTTCTACAGTTTTTTCGGTGGCGAGGCTGGCATCAGCGGCGATCGCACCTTCGGCCCAACATTTTTCGGATTCGACTTTGCACAGAATATCGAGATTTACTATGTCGCCGCCGTCTGGGCCTTCATTGCCACGCTGTTTATGTATCTGTTTACACAGACTCCAGCTGGCAGAATGGCGAATGCCGTACGTGACAACCCTGAACGCGCCGAGTTCATCGGCTACAGTTCGAGAAAGGTTCGCTTCATCTCTTTCTGCGCCTCCGGTTTATTTGCTGGAATCGCGGGCGGGCTGTTTGCGCTCAACTACGAGTTCATCACCGAAGAAAACTTAAATGCAGCAACCTCTGGCCGTGTACTGCTGATGGCCTACATCGGCGGCCTCGGTTACTTCATCTGCCCG
>JAESUV010000041.1 GCA_016762975.1 Gammaproteobacteria bacterium
TTCGATTACCTGGTCGACTGGATACCAAAAATTCACCCAACGCCAATCGTCAAATTCCGGCTTTCTAGTCTTACTCAATTCGATTCTGCTATCCTCGCCTTCGAGGCTAAGTAAAAACCATTTCTGTTTCTGGCCAATACAAAGCGGCTCGCTGTGCTGACGAATAAAATTCTCAGGCAGGCGATAGTGTAACCAATCTTCTGTTTGATGCAGAATCTGTACATCTGTCTCAGACAAGCCAACCTCTTCATTCAACTCTCTAAACAAGGCCTCTTCCACAGACTCGCTTTGCTTAATCCCGCCCTGAGGAAACTGCCACGCACTCTGGCCTATTCTTTTCGCCCACAGCAACTGGCCTTGCTTATTGCAAATGACAATGCCGACATTTGAACGAAATCCTTCTGAATCTATCACTGCTACCAGCCCTTATGCCGAAAAGAATAGCCCATTGTTTCACAAACCTTCCCTCCTGAGCAATGGGTAAACTTAGGCCTAAGCCATTAATTTAGATTAATATCAATATGTTAACCTTAGTATGGCCAAGCCGAAAAAGCCTGTTCAAGGCCTCTTGCAGTGCAGAATTGCGCCCAAGATGGCTATAATGCTCGAATTGCTTGAATTGCTTGTGTGTCAGCAAGCAAACTACTTTGAGAACATAGAAGAGAATCCGTATGCCGTCGATCAGTTCAGGRAAGCTAGCCTTATTCGATCTAGATAATACGCTATTAGAAGGCGACAGCGATCACGCCTGGGGAGAGTTCTTAATCAGCAATARTCTYGTMGAYGAAAAAGTCCATCGCGAGATGAACGACTACTTCTACGATCAATACAAGCAGGGCGCGTTAGACATACACGGCTACGTCGCGTTTACACTCAAGCCTGTTATGCAACTCGAYAGYACGCAGCGCGCCCAKCTACTCGAGAAATTCATGAAGCAGTCTGTAGGGCCAATCATACTAGATAAGGGCCGGGAACTGGTGCGCTCGCATGTCGATGCGGGGGATTTCTGCATTATCATTACCGCTACGAATGARTTCATTTCAACRCCGATCGCTAAGCTCTTCGAYGCCGAYCTACTAATAGCGACTGAACTGCAATCTATTGGTGATAAGTACAACGGTAAAATTTCTGGCACTCCCTGCTATCAAGGCGGYAAGGTTTCTAAACTCAATGCATGGATARACCAGCAAGAAATTTGTTTCAATCTAAGCGATGCTATTTTCTACAGTGATTCCATAAACGATCTGCCTCTRCTACAAGAGGTAGCRACGCCTGTAGCTGTGGATCCCGATCAGCGATTACGCGACAAGGCRGAATCCGAAGGTTGGAAAATTYTAACGCTACGTAGCTARTGAATCACGTRRTACTTATGCAGTCATGTCTCAATTTGRGTTTGTACCTACAAAGAATGGGAATCGCCATTCTCGCARCRCTGCTTCTTGTCGGGTGCAGCGAYGACATACCCGAACCACAAAGTATTRCARYGRTAAAGGAAACYATYCCCAGTGCATTCGARTTACTCAACCCGCAGCTRAGCGCATCYGCWAAAGAAATAGCTCTARATTATGTRGAGMAAATARGCGCCGACCTAGAACAGGCAGGAATTGARATTGAAAAATTTCAGTCTTCSATMGYYRYKYTAACCRAGCAAACAAGCAGCGAGAATCTGAGYCTMTCGAGACAGGCTTGGCTTGGTACRCACAGYGCATAYGAACTCACTACGCTACATCGATACTTTGCCGCGCARCTACTTRAMGARCARAACAGCTTGRCGCTAATGCAGCTTCAATATCAGATCAATCACTGGCCAATAATCCCYGGATATATCGACTATGTAGRTGGCTAYCCTGATAGCGGCATCGTGCACGATATCAATGTGATTYTAGACAGTGATTCTYTRCGGGAACAACAYGGCTCCTTCACYGTATCCGARGTGACRCTGGGCTTTCATGTWATTGAATTTTTRCTKTGGGGRTTCRRTACARATTCAGACAYCCGYYCTRCTGCCGACTACCKCGCCAGARAAGARCTAACCCCAGAAGAAATAGAAAACGGCTACACWCTKGCACAGCTWAGTAACAACCGMAGGCGGCTTTTTYTAAGCGTAATCACAGATGYCTTAGTMGAAGATTYTCAAGCGTTACAATCTTTRTGGCTTGCTGAGGCGCCCGCTATAAAGCAGCGAATAGAGTCAAYGTCTGGAACAGRAATTATTGTCATTCTTGCAGATTCGATGWCGGCWATGCTTACAGAAGAGTTGCTGCTGCGCTCTTTGTATCCAATGTTRAATGGCGATTTTATAAAAAGCATACAATCCCCCTATAGTCGGTCAACACAAAATGCYGTGTCTAGTCAGCTTAGTGGATTAGAGAGAYTGCTGCTTGAACTTCAGAGCGAAAATGGCACAAGCTTAGATCTTRTTTTCTCTACCATATCAGATGAATTTTCTGAGTTCTTCTACCAGAACTTCGATGCRAGCAAGTCCTGCCTCGTATTGCTATACAGCAACASKGAGAGTSATTCAKCAGRCCCTACGAATGAGCGAGAGACCGARATCGTGGAATGTATTAACCTGCTTACCAATATAATCGACTATAACGACAGACTAAAATTCGATCTCACTAATTGATTRARCCACCTAACGAACAACTACYTCGATCTCTACAATCAGATCGTCTGCTAACTGCTCTAATTTATCCTGCAACTGTTCCAGTGCGAYCTGCTCCGGYACTTCAAGAATCGCTTTCGCCTTAAACAARGRATCAGATGACATAGGYGCTGGAGCRCATTCCGTGTTGAGCCGTTTTACATTAATACCTAACGCGGATACTGCSGCAGARATTTCCTTGATAATACCAGGCCGATCATTGCCTACTAAGCTCAATTCAACCGTTCTCGAGGGTTCGCCTTCAGATTCATCTGCTGCTTTTTCGATAACTAGTTTTATCTCTGGGGAAAGCCCATTCAGTTCTTCTATGAGCTTATCTACATGCTCCTCATTCACGCTCACCCGCAATATACCCGCGAATTTCCCAGCCAGTTGAGACATGCTGCTCTCAAGCCAGTTACCAGAATTAGAAGCAATAACCTGTGATAGCGACTCCACCAAACCCGGCTTGTCATCTGCGATTACGGTAAGCACTAAATTAGTCGTCATATCTTCCTCAACATTGATTCGTTAATAGGTGTAATTCTCTCCCAGAGGGGCTATGGCGTATCAGCCACTAGAAGAGCCCAATTTGATTGTTCAGTATTTTATCCATAGAAGATGATTCGAATATCAAAATGGCATCTGCGATAGGTGCTAGTTGCCTCTCCAGATAGAATTCGTAGTCTATCGCCGATTCACGATACTGGCGAGGCTCAGCACCATTAATTGTCATTATGTATTCGATCCAACCCCCTGACTGATACAGACTTGGCAGTTCTCGCTGCCTGCGAATATCTTCCGCCTTACGTGCCGCCTGCGCGTGGGGCGGAACATTCTTAACATAGTCCTTCAGTTTTCGGCGCAGGCGCTTACGCAGAACCAATTCGTTCTCGAATTTCCCATCAGCTAATTGTTGAACCGTCAGCTTTATGTAATCTTCATAAGGTTCATCGAGAAAAATACGTCTATATAACTCTTTCTGAAATTCACGCGCCAAAGGCGACCAGTCACTTCGTACCGATTCAAGCCCCTTAAACAGGAGATGTACATTATCTGGATTGCCGCTGTCAACAACCAAACCAGCATAGCGTTTCTTACTTCCGGCATCTGAACCTCTAACAGTCGGCATCAGAAACTTGCTGAAATGTGTCTCGAACTCCATCTCTAGGAAGCTAGGGATGTCATATTTTTCTCTCAACCTATTTGTCCACCATTCATTTAGTTGCACCGTAAGTTTGTCGCCGATAGCTTTTACTTGACCGTCTGGAACCGGTCCTAATAGAACAAAAACTGAATCTGTATCACCATAGATTACTTGATACCCTGCATCTTCTATAAAATTCTTGCTCTGAATTAGAATCTCATGCCCGCGCTTAGTTATCGAACTTACTAAACGGGAATCTAGGAACCTACAACCAACAGTTCCGAGAATGCCATAGAATGAGTTCATAATAATCTTAATCGCCTGAGACAGCGCCGCATTCTGACTAGCCTTTGCCTTGTCGCGCGCAGACCACAGTGTAGAGATCAATTCCGGCAGGATGAATTCCTCACGAGAGAATCTTCCACCGTCATAACCCTCAATAGGATTCTCTTCCGAGTCGGCAACGGCAAGAGCCAGCGGATCTATGTGGAAGGTACGTATGATACTCGGGTATAGGCTCTTGAAATCTAGAACGATCACGTTCTGATGAATGCCGGGAATAGAAGCCATCACATAACCCCCGGGGCTGACATTACTGACCGTGGATTGATCGACRAACGGTGCAACGAAYCCCTTRCGATGCAGYCGGGGAAGATAGAGAAAGTCGAAGGCCGCCACAGAGCCRCCGTAACGRTCCAAYTCCAGACCCGTTAGCAARCTTCGCTCTATGGCAAAAGAAATGAGCGCCTCCTTCTGAAAAATATCCCAAACTAAACGRCARTCYTCAAGATTATAGCGCGCTAATGCCGGCTTATTGTTAWTAAARAGCTCGGTGATTTCCGCGCCACGTTGATCAACATCRTCTACCAATTTCCCTCTATTCAGCAGCTGACGYGAGACGTGCTCCAGTGARAAATTCTCAAATTGATAAGTGGCRGAACGCATTAATTCGATACCATCCAGCACCGCYCGACCCGGCACTAATGCATAATATCGATCATTGCTRTCTCTYGCCTTACGCCARCTGATCKCCTCTTTATTACGCCCTAACAGCAGTGGCATTTTTAGCCGGTCGCAGAAATCTTGYAGGCAACGCAGGTCGAAGTTCACTACGTTCCAACCCATAATTACGTCAGGGTCTAAGTCTTCGATCTTCTTAACGAACGCACTAATAACCTCACGCTCTGAGCTAAGCTGGTAGAGCTCCAAATTATCACTTTCTCCAATTGAATCTTCAGTTGGCCCAACCATATAGACTATTGAGACATCATCTGAATAAATCCCTATCGAATAGAGACTGCTCGCGTGATAGTTAGTCTCTATATCAATAGAAACCGCACTAAGTTGTGGACGGAATTCTGTGGTTCGCAGATCGCGAGGTACGATATCGTTAAAATTAGCGTTCTCTGTCAGACTTCCCTCGATGGAGACAGCTGCTGTAATGAAGCGCTCCATTAGGAAACGATCAGTCGGCTTAAGGTCTGCCTCTGCTACTCGGATGTCTTTAGCGGTGAGTCGATCCCGAATATCGAAGAGCTTTCGCTGGCTCTTGAGATAGAGTGCCGACATGGGCTCAGCATCGAAGTTCTTCAACTGCGTTGCTGCAATTCGCCAGCCAGTCACCGATAAGAGGATTTCTTCTACTTGGGCTTGTTGTTCGGTCGGAAAGAAGCAGACAGGTTCCTGTCCAAAGAAGCGGAGGCGCAGAGGACCAGCCTTGCTAGCCAGCCAGAAAATGAGGTCAACACCCGATGAAGATTCAACCCACTGTCTAGTGAGTATGAATCCATCGAGTGCAGAGGTTGAGGAAATTAGGGTTAGATACGGATAGTTCGTGGAAACTGACCGAAGTCTTCCCAGTAGCTTACCTTCTCTGGAAGTTCTTCCTGAGTCGCTTGTACGTTGCCGTTAATATCTGTGACTCGTGACACGATCGTATGTTCTCCCGGCGTGGCATTACTCCAATCGTAGCTGAATAATTTCCAGGAGTATTTCGTTGATCGTGGGTTAATCTCAGCACGTTCCCAAGGACCGTCGTCTATTTTAACTTCGATACTTTCTAGAGATGTGCCATCGTTTAGTGCAAACCCTTGAATCTTATGTTGGCCACCCATCTCAGTAACACGAACAATAGAGGATTTCAGATTCATGGTGGTAACTGAATTCTCAACCCAGCGTTCTACACCGCCCACGTTTTCCTTCTTGAGGGTCACGTAGTCGCGGCCCATGAAACGGCCCATATATCGAGTGTCTTGAACATGGATCTGATTTAGCCATTTCACATTGGCCACACCATACCAACCAGGGATCAGAGCACGTACTGGCTTACCATGATAATGCGGCAGCGGCTCGCCATTCATTTCAAAGGCAAGCATATTGTCAGCTTGCATCGCATCTTCTACGGATAGACTACGGGCCCATGCCTTCTCCACGTCTCTCTCGCGAATCGTCTCGGTTGCGGTATCGGTTCCGAAAAACACAATTTCTTTAGCTCCATCTTGAATGCCGGCCTCTTCTAGAATCTTCGCCAACGAAACTCCGCGCCAACGCGCGTTACCTATAAGGCCTTGGAACAATCGGCGACCATTTCCGCCACATTCGAATCCAACTTGCTGCTCAATATTGTCTCTTGCCATGAGGTCTTGTAGAGAGAATTCTAACTCATTATCTACCATTCCTGTCACTTTCAGTCGGTAGGAATCATTGTCAATTTCTGGCTGACCGTAGTGCTGTACTARATAGAAATCATCGTTRTCGGTGAAATAAGTGGTTATTTCACGYGTATCCAAATARTGAGTCGCGTTTGGYCGAACCGGGCGCACATTAAAAGTATCAGGCACRTCSGTAAAGGGRACGAGTTGCTCGCCTTGAGCTAGTGCGGGAAACATAAAACYCGGTARTGATGCAGCWCCRGCTGCCAAGGCTCCGGTGCCCARGGCACCTTTAAGAATATCGCGCCGAGAACTATCGATTGGCTTGTCATCTTGATTCATGATCTTCTCTCTTTWTCTTGGTTCCGCTGGCYCTCAATCTCTCTAAGAGAGGCATCAGCATTGGAGTTGGTRCTAAATATCAGTCAAANCAACCTTATCACAACAATCTATTGCGAACCCAGYCGRAAARCGTTGATTTCACCAATAGTCAAGACAGTGAACYTATTTCTTCTGCTARCTTAAAATTYTTATTGGTAACGATGGATTCTAAAACTTGAATACGGCCTTCAAGCTCYTGYGTTTTCGCCTTCAGGACGACRTTYTCATCCTGCAAACTAGTACCTAGCRAGCCAGCACCACTTTTCAACTGCTCGGTGCGATATTTGAGGTAGACTCTAAAACTAATGAAGCCAAATACTATTGCTACGATTAGTACTGTCGCTACGTCATTATTCATCTGTACTTGCCCTTCTARCWAGATTTAAGAATAGCTCTGTGAGAGCCCAAGCACCYARGAGRCRTWGRACATTGGCTACTCGCAGTATTARCTGCCGATTCATGTTGGCACCATTCGGCCGATGATTCAATCGGGCGCCAAAAYWGCGTRCCCCGACTAGCCGCYGRSSSGARGATTTAGTTCAGCTTCAAGCCATGTWACCGATGAAGCCAGTATGAATATACTTCGCAGTARTCACSWTTTCCGCATAGCCATGCCGARCTCGATAGARAACACACAAGATGCARSCGCTTGGCTGGCATCRATGAGTGACAGTGGCTGGCGYGTGCTGACTGATTTCCGAAATTGGTCCAACTGGRTKCCTGGAGTGCGCAGCGTAAAGCAGGCAGACTCGGAATCCCCAGCAAGAGGCACAAAGCTTCTAGTAGATAGAGGRCAYAAGACAACGACTGGCTCCATYGATCGTTGGGACCCRCCTCGYAGCCTGCAAATCAGCATCAATCTCGCCGCCGGTGAGATAGCCTATGGATTCCTGATTGAAGCAAAYCCTAAAAACGCAGARATGTGTATTTCTCTRGAGCTGGAACGAAGCCTGAATGGCATATCTCGCATCGCTGCATTTTTCTTCCAATGGCAACAACAGAAACTCGGTCGCCAAATACTTTCCAATCTCGCCGCTAGAGCAAGACCAGCAAAGAATCTATAGTGCCACCCACTACATATAGTGGCTGTTACTACACACCTGCGCTATAGATTGATGCAGGCGGTGAAAACACCAGTAATGTCAAAAAAGGGCTACAAATTACTGATATTTCAATACATTCTATATAATGTGGTGTGATTCACATTTACACCGCGTGAATCTGTTATTTCAGCCCTAATTTGAAATACTGAAAAGTAAGTCATGCTTTTACTGGCTATATTTAAGAATTTCTAAAACCAAGAATTAGAACTAATCGCTATGAATTCGAAGGCAAGTACAAGTCTGTTTGAATCGATTGAGAAAAGTCGAAGTGTACAGCTATCAATCGACAAACTATCCAAGGGCATAGACAACTATCATATCGATGTAAAACTAAGCAGTAAATTCTCCTCCGACATCAAAAAGCTGGTCTCCCTGCTCGTCTCCCAGATCGCCATTCCCAAGCCTAGAAACTGGGATAACTCCAATTCCTTCGAGAAAGTTCGTGCCGAATACTTGGACATGATGACGATTCTAATTCACCGCGTTAAGACCGATCTCAGCGCCGACGAAATCTGCTTTCTTCAATTTGCAGCAATCAAAATTATCCTGCGAGTCACTAAGGCAAAGCTTGATTCTGATATTGACAACGTCACCGCACGATTGGCTGATCTCAGAAATAAAGGTTCTTCTGAAGCATTGGCTACTGATCAACGCTTGTTCTGGCTTAGAAAAAATTACGACGCCATTCTATACAGCGTTAATAAGCAAATTTTCTCTCAACTACTACGTGTTGAAGAGAGGCAGCTCGCTCCTGTTCGCGACCAGTTTCTCGGCGAGGAATACAAATATGTTGTCGACGTGCTTTTCAACCCCATTCTTATGGTTTCCGATCCAAGCGCGCTGCCTCTCTTGATGAATGAATTCTGCATATTTAGCTGGAATGGCGAAGCGGCAGGTTTTGTGGATATCAATGCAAAGATTGAAAAACTATTCAACAAAAAGCTAAAGCAACTCCCACTACCAGCGATTGGCGAAGATTCCACCACTATAGCGGAAGCTGAAATTCACGATGAGCTAGGCGGGCTATTTCAAACTCAAACATTTTTTGGCCCAGCAAAAGACACCAAAGCCCTTATCAATGAAGAGTTTAACTGGCTCGAGTCTCCGGAAAGCATTTCCGTGCTATTTGATAGCAAAAAGAACAGAGAACAACTGGCCACAGTACGGCGTGAACATGGCTTTGGCGCTTGGTGGAAACGACGAGGGGAAACTAGAGGTGTAGAACGAGCTCTAGCAACATTTTCCAAGATGCTWCGCTCCGAGAAAATACTGGCACAGTTGCTTTCGTCTCACTATATGCGACGGTCTCTAAATTCTYTRATCATGGAGCATGTCGACCTAAAGACTGTCTGYCAATTCTTGAGCGGAAGCATAACAACTAACAAATTACAGRACAGYATCAGCGGCGSAAACAARTTRTCATCTGARCAAGTTAAGTCTYTGGAATCTCTAAAAGCCAAACTCAAARATCAARTTTCTAAAGCAGACGCCGCCGRTGCCCTTAAACTATTGATCGACATAAGTCGATATCGTCGAGCGCTTAAGTATTTTAGGTTCGCTCATCGYGTATTCAACAGATTGACATTACTTAGCAGTGAACAAGATCTAAAACTTTCGAAGTCGGCCGGCACTCTGTATGTGATGCCTACTAGCATCGAGATTGAAGAAGATGATGAGCGTATCTGCCACCATGCAATCATGAAAGCTGATGTGCGCGGCTCTACGACAGTTGTAGATGAACTGCAGAGCAAAGGCTTGAACCCTGCTTCTTATTTCAGCACACGCTTCTTCAACCCCATAAACAAAATTTTGGAAACCTACGGCGCTAACAAGGTATTCATCGAAGGTGACGCCATAATTCTAAGCTTTCTCGAATTCGAACACACTCCACAAGAGTGGTTCTCTGTGGCGAGAGCCTGTGGCTACTCCAAAGACATGTTGAAAATTGTAGGCTCCAACAATCGTTATTCTACTCAAATGGCACTTCCCCTTTTAGAGTTGGGAGTGGGAATCTGTTACACAGACGTTGCCCCGCGCTATCTGTACGATGAAGATAGGTCGATTATGATTTCYGGCGCAATCGGTGACGCCGACCGCATGTCTGGCTGCTCTTGGRTCCTCAGGGAAAAAATTCAGAAGAGYCTGTTCAATATCGACGTATTGCGCATAGCTGATGGCAAGGGYGARAAAGGMCAACARTATATTCGCTACAACGTCAAYGGCATCCTCCTRGACGATGCGGCATTTGCTAAGCTAAGAAATGAGATCACGCTAAAATCTGTACGCATGAARCTGAACGGCAAACAGTATCTATTCCATGTAGGCCAATATCCAGATTCTAATGGTCGCAAGAAGGATTTAATTATTAGAGAGGGAAAAATTGGAATCTGGAAGGACTCACAAGTTCATGAAGATCCAGAGAGTGATGAGGTTTACTATGAGGTAGTTGTAAATCGAAAGGTAACTCCACTCGTGCTAGAAACAGTGAGCGGCAAACAAACCGCCACTGTCTAGACGTTACGAGTTATTTCTTTTAGTGCTGATGTCCACCAGCGCCATGCACATGACCATGTGCAATCTCCTCAATGCTTGCATCACGAATACCTTCCACCTGCACTTCGTAGTAGAGAACCTTTCCAGCCAGAGGGTGGTTGAAATCCACGTCGACATTAAACTTCCCAGCCTTGAGAATAACAACCGCACGCTTACCTTGATCTGTTTCTACAGTTGCAGGCATGCCGGGCAATATTTTCTTTACCGGACTAGGAAACTGCAAATGCTTGATCGGAATTCGTTGTGTCGAATTTGGGCGTCGGAACCCGTAAGCATCATCCGGCTGTAAAGTAATCTCGATCGCGTCACCCACCTTCTTGCCTTCCAGTGCTTTTTCCAACCCCACCACTACATTGTGAAACCCATGCAGATAGGTCAAGGGAGCACCGCCGTGAGATTCCTCACGCCAATCCTCTCGCTCTCCGCCTTCTCCCACTTCGGCCAACCGATAGTGAAAACTAACAACCGTATTCATGGTGATAGTCTGCTCGGCGTGTTCGTTTGTTGACTCGTCTTCTGACATTTCGCTCTCCTGCGTAAGGAATAGATTCTAGCAGATGATACTGGCTTAGTTGTAGTGGCCATCCCCCTGCATCCTATCTACACCATGCTAGTACTACGTAAAATCCATTGGTAGTAGCGTTCTGCCGATGGTACTTTCATAACGAGCTTTGGCTAACTTTAACCGGATTATTTCAATGAAGCATGAAGACTCAGATTCGAAACTACCTGCACTAGCGCTTGATGAGAATAATTCGGAGACTTATTTAGATAAGCTCAGTCACTATTTGGCGCTCTCTTTGGTAATCATCCCCTTTTAAACTGACGCCAAAAGTAGAGGTTATGCTGCTGCCAGCATTCGACTCGGTGGCAAACCACCATTGGCCTTATTAGGCCGTTCGTTATTGTAGAACCAAAGCCACTGTGTGGCATAGTCCTGAACTTCTTTAATCGAGTCGAACTGATATTTGCTTAGCCAACTGTATCGCACAGTTCGGTTGTATCTTTCGACGTAGGCATTCTGTTGTGGGTTACCAGGTTGAATAAATTCAAGCTGGATGCCTTGCTTCTCCGACCACACCTTCAACTCTTGGCTGATAAATTCCGGCCCATTGTCACAGCGTAGTCGCTTCGGTTTACCTCGCCATTCGATGATTTGCTCCAATGCGCGAATAACTCGTATCGCGGGGAGTGAAAAATCCGCTTCAATCCCTAAACCTTCACGATTAAAGTCATCTAACACATTGAAAAGCCTAATCGTTCGACTATCGCCTAGCTGGTCATGCATGAAATCCATTGACCAGATCTCATTAGGTGCATCAGGTACAGCCAGCGGAACCGGTTTTTCTCGCTCAATTCGCCGCTTAGGCTTTATACGCAGATTTAACTCTAATTCGCAGTAGATCCGGCGAATGCGCTTGTGGTTCCAATCAAACCCTTTGACGTTGCGCAGATAATCACGACACAGGCCAAATCCCCAGTCCGTCTGATTGTGTGTTAGGCGGATTAACCAATCAGCAATCTCGGCGTTCTCATCAGATAGCAATGGTTGGTAGCGGTAGCAGGTCTCACTGATACCAAAGGCCAAGCAGACTAAGCGTATACTCGCCCCATACGCAGATAACGCCTTCTGAGCCATCTCCTTTCGGTGAGATGGCCTCACCACTTTTTTGCCAATGCCTCCTGGACCATTTCGGCTTTGAGTCGCTCATCGGCATACATCTTCTTGAGTCGCCGATTCTCGTCCTCTAATTCCTTTAGTCGTTTCATCATCGACGCATTCATGCCGCCGAATTTAGACCGCCATTGGTAGAAGCAAGCGTTGCTCATACCATGCTCTCGGCACAGGTTTGCGATTGGGGTGCCGGACTCGGCTTGTTTTAGTATCGCCAGTATCTGGCTATCGCTAAATCGTGATTTCTTCATGCAGAATCTCCTTCGTTCAGTTTACGAGAAAATTCTACTTTTGAGGTCAATTATTTATAGGGATGATTACCCTTTCTCCCTACCTGAGCGGATAGCACGAGCACTTGGCTCACTCATTGGCGGCAGCACACTATTACTCACTAAGACCCTGATACCGACAGCGCTGAAAAATTCGAATAGTTATCGGTTCACCTTTGGTATGTTTCAGACCTTCCTAATCAAAAATGTCGCTCAACTTGACGACTTTCAATCAGATACAGAGCTTCAAGAGCATTTCCTGAATCGAAAGTTGCTAGGCACATCTCTGGAAGCTGCCGGCTTATTAACTATGCACCTTTCTCCAGTTTGGGTATTCGCTATTGCCTCCGACGCCGCCAAGGGAGGCCAGGTATTTTTGAATCGCCTAGTGCATCACTTGAAGGAACATGATGTGATCTCGCAGGAGAGTTACCCTAATTCTCTTGAGCAAGTTCTGCTCTCGATTCATGATATGGGTCGCCAGGGAGCTACAGCAATCGATACCCCCCCATTGTCCATTGCGGAAATAGAGGAATTGGCGGCCCAACTTCGACAATCCACTGCTTCATTGAAAATGAATTTGGTTAACTTACTGCCTCGCTTCGAAGCAATTTGGAGCCAGATAAGCCTGGTTGCTAGGCAAGAAAATATCAGTAGGGAGCAGGTTCTCGGCATGCTCTCGGTAAACGCGGCATCGATCGCTCAGGCTAGCGTAGGGACAGCCGGCGCTATTGGTAAGACAGGGTTCTATTTTCTCGACGAGATAATCCTGAATGACTATAAAGAAACCCTGATTAGCATCATGGATACTGGGTCTCTGCGCTACATAGAGCAGAGCATGCTACCTTTCCTCCAAAATGCTCAATCTCATTTCGATTTCAAAATTGAAACTCGATCACAAACCTGGTTTAAAAGCGGTATCACTAGATTGATTCTGAAAATAAGATCAATTAGGTAGGTTTCGATACTGAAACTTCCACTTAATATTGACTAAATCCTGAAAAATTTTGACTTAATCCCACTGATTTAAAGAAGTTATTACCATCGCAAATTCATTGTGATAGTTTGAAATCACTCTATTTACTATGAATTCAATAGGATTCGAGATAGGGAAAGTACTTACGTAGTTTTCATCATTGGAGGGAGGCTGCAACCGGCTGGAGAATTTATTTCCCGGTCATCGAATGGAGTAATAAAATATGAATCAAGTCCAATTTTCCAAATTTTCACCGATCACTGTTTCTGTAAAAAAGAATGTTAGGCAACTCCGATTAAGCGCTGGCTACTCTATGAATGAAGGCGCACGGCTACTAGGCGTGTCTCGCAAGCAGCTTGAGGATATCGAAACTATCCGCAACTATGGCTGCCATTTAGACCTCGAGTTGCTGGCTAAGATAAAAGTCATCTACAAGACCTCTTTAGATGAGCTGGTAGGTGAAATTCCTGAAGACTATTACTCGGATTTCTATGTTCGTCCACGAAAAAGGCTAGGATCAAAGTCTCGCTGATCTGCCGCATCCAATCTCGCTGCAGCTCGCGCAACAACCATTAAAGAGCAGACACAAGATCGTGGGCGGCAGCACTGGATAGAAATTGAGCACATCCCGCCATGTGGCTGAAAGTGCCGAAATGGTGTATAATTCTCGGCTTTTGTGGAATTAGAGAAAGTTAAGCATGGCAAATAAATCCAAAAAAGACGCGGCAGTAAGTAATCGCGCAGACCTAGCACAACACATAGACGCATTCTTAAAGTCAGGCGGTAAAGTTCAAGAAATTCCTTCAGGTGTTAGTGGCCAAACTTCGACCAGTGGCCCAAGACAGATAGTGCTTAGCCACAAAACCAGCTCTTAAACCTTGTCGTAGCATTGCAGAGGTTTTGGGCAGGCGCTCACTATCTCTACATGACTTCTGCTTTGTCCTGCCTAAGAACTACAGCTGATTAATCTCGTAGCCCTTCTGTGAGAGCAAGTCTAACAGCCCGTTCTCGCCGACTATATGTGCCGCTCCGACCAGAACAAACTCTGTATCCGCGTCTTGCAGCATGCTATCGATCTGAGGAATCCACTTCAGGTTTCTTTGTAATAACAGTGTGTCATACAGCGCTGGCGCTTCTATCTTCATATCTTCCACGAATAGCTCAGACAAGCCCTCAGTATCGCCTGAACGCCAGGCGTCAATCATGCTTTCAATAACATCACCTATTTCTGCGAGCTCTTCCAGAGAAAGTAGAATAAATTCACTCTCGTTACCCTCCCCCATTGCCGCGATAAACCCTATTTGTTCCTGCACTGTCTCCAGTTGCCCTTCTGCTTTCCCATCAGCGACGGCCCGAGTGTGGAAGAAAGCATCTACACCTTGAGGGGTAAATCCCATACTCTGAAATACAAGTATCTGAAGCGTGCTAATGAGAAGTCCAGGTTTGAATTTATCCAGCATTGCTATAGGCAGTCCTGCCGTCGCTGTATAGGCAGTAAGAGCCGCATAGGCCTCATCACTCAAAACAGTACTCAGGGACTTATCGTCGCCATAAGTAAGCTGTTGCAACATTTTGACTTGTACGGATAAGTCGCTCATCGCTGCAATGTCCGTCTCGAAGTACAGCTCGGAGCTGGCCTGATAGGCCTGCTCAAATTCATCAGGCAACGGATAATCACCTGGGCGCAATAGGTGCACCGTTCCACCGAGGTAGACAACGTTGTCACCAGAGCGCACCGACCAGACTGATGTATCTGCTATTGCCTGTGAAAGGCTAAGTAGGAATACACAAATGACAGCCGTATAGGGCCCACGAATCGACTTCATTAATTTTTGCATCTCTACTTACTCCCACTGATAACTGCTACTTCTCAATCAACGCCAATTACATGGTTAACATAGGCGATCGCCTCAATTATTTTCTCTCGGGTTTTACACGACTATGAGTTAAAGGTAGCATGCCCGCAACTAGCGTAAAAGCGAATCAAGGTGCAGGACACGCAAACCCCTATGTCAAAACTAGTATTTAAACTACGTAGCGTTCCCATGGATGAAGCTCAAGATATACGCGAGCTTTTGGAGGGCAATGACATTGCCTACTTCGAAACCTCGGCAGGGAACTGGGGAATTTCATTACCCGCTATTTGGATACATGAGTCTGGAAAATTCGAATTCACACGCCAATTAATCGATGAATATCAGAGTGAACGTACCGAGCGATTACGCAGAGAATACCAATTGAGCAGAGAAAATGGGGAAGCGAAGACTGTTTGGCAAAGCTTTAAAAGAAACCCTCTCCGCTTTATCGCCTTTTCAGTGATAATTGTCGTCATACTAACTATTTACAT
>JAESUV010000042.1 GCA_016762975.1 Gammaproteobacteria bacterium
CGCGAACCCTGCATCCTGCTGCAACGCCATTTCGAACATTTGTTTCGCCACCTGCGCATTCCCGGAGTTAAGTGCCAGCTCCCCTAGCGCCGACGCTAAGCGAGCCCCCTCAATGGGTCGGCCGCCAAGCATTTCCGCCTCATGCAGGAAGTCAGTCGGAATCGATCCTGCAGGCCTCTGACTATTTAGTAAATAATAGTGCAGCTCGTCGTCTAACTGCGCAGTAGTAACCTCAAATGAACGGTCGTATGCATAGCGAGGATTGCGCCCCTCCAACAAATACCCTAAATAACTACGGAGTTGTTCCCTGCGATCTGGAAAGCCCTCTTCTTCGAAGGCATGCAGTAAATAGTGTAGCAAGGCGCTAGATTTTAGATTCGCGATCTGAATAAGTCTGGGCGACGCTAAGGCATCATCATTAAAGAGAAGGCGGTCCATCGACAATGACTCGGAAACATTCGCCATCATTTCATGACTGCCGCGACTGAAGCGCTCAAACTCCACGTCATTGCCATTTACCTGCATGCGACCTATATAGCCAGCGAGTCCTTCCTCATACCAGCGAGGAAGACTCAGATCATTAAAATTACGCACGAGAAAGTGMGTGTAGTAATGAAAACCTAACGGGATTGARTTTTCCTCATCAAACGCGAAGGCTAAAAAATTTGCACGAGGAGTGGGGGMGAAAAAAGCGRAATCATYCGTAKCGACAAATGTTTGCAATGTCTCTACATCATCGAATAGGTAAACTARATTRGGAATAYTTGCCTTRGGAAARCTRTYTAYTCCAGAAATTGTAAAAGAGGCGRCTTGACGCCATATTTCCARCTTATTTGCAAATCGGTTTGTCTGCCTAGTAGATTGCTGACTGTAGAGTTGAAAATTATTGCTGCGYACTTCGAYCCAGCGATCTCTGAGTATCTGTTCCTGAGCAGAACTCAAAGATGAAAAGAAYGGCAGCGCCATGCTGAACATYARCAGTAGGCTTGGAGGGATCACTGATAGCTGAGGAAACATGTGAATGCACCAGACTAACGGAAAAAATTCCAGTGCATTACTTTAGCATGGCGAAGCTTGGGGCTTAAAGAAAAACCGCGAAGACACCCCCAACCCTTCTATGAGAGGGCTACATCGCCGGATAATTCGGTCCGCCGCTTCCTTCTGGCACTACCCAGTGGATATTCTGCGAGGGGTCTTTGATATCACAGGTTTTACAATGCACACAGTTCTGGCCATTTATCTGAAACCTCTTACTCCCATCCGCTTCTTCAACGACCTCATACACGCCGGCGGGACAGTAACGCTGTGCCGGCTCATCATACAGCGGTAAATTGTGGTCGATGGGGATAGAAGAGTCTTTTAATTGTAGATGGCAGGGCTGGTCTTCTGCGTGATTCGTGTTCGAGAGGAACACCGAAGATAACTTATCAAAGCTAATCTCACCGTCGGGTTTTGGGTACGAAATCTTCGGACTCTCTGCCGCTGGTTTCATCTGCGCGTAGTCCTGCGACTTATCATGAAAGGTCAGTGGAAACTTGCCAAAGAAAATATTTTGCTCAATAAAAGTAAGTGCACTACCCAGCCAAAACCCAAACTTGTGAAAGCCCGAGCTGAAGTTGCGTGTCTTGTGTAGCTCATCATGCAAATCGGAATTTGCGAAACGCACCGAGTAATCAACTAGCTCTTTCTCAGTCGATCCCTCACTCAACGCAGCGAACAATGTTTCTGCCGCGATGATCCCTGACTTCATTGCAGTATGACTTCCCTTTATTTTGGCTGCGTTCATCGTACCCGCATCGCAACCGATGAGCAGTCCACCGGGAAATGTCATCTTCGGCAAGGAGCTCAATCCACCCTTTACAAGCGCTCTAGCGCCATAGCTTAGCCTCTTACCGCCTTTTATAGTTTGTTTGATGACAGGGTGTTGCTTGAATTTTTGAAATTCATCGAAGGGGCTAATGTGTGGATTCGCATATCCTAGGTCCACGATGAGGCCCAGAGATACCTGGTTACCCTCTAGGTGGTACAGGAATCCACCGCTAGTCGCGGCAAAGCTGTCTTTTATCATAGGATAGCCTGCCGTATGCACAACCAAGCCTTCCTTGTGTTGCTCCTCGGGAATTTCCCAAACTTCCTTGAGACCGAGCCCGTAGTGCTGCGGGTCGCTATCTTTGTCGAGCTGGAATTTGCTGATTAATTCTTTGCCCAAGTGGCCGCGACAACCCTCAGCCAAAATCGTGTACTTTGCATGAAACTCGAATCCGGGCTCAAAGGAAGGCTTCTGCTCGCCATTGGCATCGATGCCCATGTCTCCAGTCGCGACGCCTTTTACACTGCCGTCTTCATTGTAGAGAATTTCTGCAGCCGCAAAGCCCGGGAAAACTTCAGCGCCTAACTCCATCGCCTGTTCCGCTAGCCAGCGGCAGAGRTTGCCTAAGGARATAATGTAGTTGCCATCGTTGTGCATGGGTCKCGGCACAAAGAGTCCCGGGAACTTGAAAGACTTCTCCGCCGAGGGCAGRTAATARACATCGTCCCCGGTTACCGCGGTATTCAGAGGRGCCCCCCTTTCCTTCCAGTCTGGAAACAATTCATTGAGTGCCGAAGGYTCGAATACAGCGCCCGATAGWATGTGGGCACCTACTTCTGAGCCCTTCTCTAGCACGCAGACCGAAATCTCAGTCCCTGCYTCCTTCGCCATCTGCAACAATCGACACGCCGTGGACAAGCCTGCTGGCCCACCGCCTACAATGACTACATCGACTTCCATGGATTCACGTTGCATTTTAAACCTCTAATCTACTAAGCTATTTGGATTTCTCAGCCGGCTCCAATACTCCCTCTGGGGCCCACTTCGTTCGCAGGCGACCATTATCCTCAATTCCCAGAACAAGCGCAAAGTAGTGCTTATCTAGACACATTACAAAATGTCACAAATAAGACCCTACAGCCGATTCTTTAGCTGGTCGATTATGTGCATACTTACGCCCCATTTCGCACTGGAATTACCTCACAGTGTGGAATTCAGAGCCAGTAAATTTACTATTCTCCGGAGTCTTGTATGCGCTGTAATTCAGCCTCGAATCGTATTCTTTCATTCGCCCTCCTCTTTAGCGGTGTCATATTCTCCACCTCCGCGCTAGCGATCGAGCCCACGACTAACGATTCGACGGTTACCTACCCGGCAGAATTCTTCGCTCAGTACGAGCCTTTCTCTGTTAACGATATGCTCGATCGTATCCCAGGGATCAATGCTGCACGCGGTGGTGGTGGCGGAGGAAATGGCGGCCCTGGCAGCTCCAGTGGCTCGGGTCGACGAGGCCTAGGTCTTGGCGGCGACCAAATCCTGATCAATGGCAGGCGCACAACCGGCAAAGAGAACGAAGGCAGTAGCCAGCTTAGCCGAATACCGGCAAATCAAGTTCAATATATCGAGATCATCCGCGGCACCTCCGGCGAACTCGATGTTCGCGGCGGCAGTCAGGTCATCAATATCGTACTGATACAAGCTGAGACTCGATCCTCCATCGCCTACGAGATCAACGCCGATCACCTTCATGACGGCGAGCTAAAGCCCGGAGGAAAGGTCTCTCTCACAGGGCAGCGCGGCGCACTGGACTACCTTTTCAGCGCCGAATCCGAACCACGCTGGGAAAGACGCAAAGGGTTTGAAAATAGCTTCTTGGCCGACGGAACCCCAAACGACAATGTCAGCCGAGTTACAACCACCGATGCACAGCCTCTAGTATTCAGCGCTAACCTCGGCTATGAATTCGGCGCAAACGATATAGCCCACATTAACGCTCAGTACGAAGACAGAGATGCCCCCTTTATTGAAGAAAGAACTATTTTCAACTTTGTGGACATGCCAAGAAAAGACACGGTGCAATTCGATAACACCGATCATACCAGTGAGTTCTGGGAGATCGGTGGTGACTTTGAACACACCTTCGCTAACAATGCGCGCTGGAAAACCCTCTTCATTGTAAACAAGAAAGAAGACGACAGCCTGCGCGAGCGCTTCGATATTGGCGCCACAACTCGCGAGAAGGACTTATTCCTTGCGAACTTCAATCGCTATCAGGAGAGAATTATTCGCAGTTCCTACTCCTTTGCCTTTGCGGGCAGCCAGAATATCGAAGTTGGCATAGAGCGTGCGCAAACGATTCTCGATTCCTCTCTGCAACTGGGCTTGTTATCCGGTTCCGGAATTGCATCACAGATTTTCGGTGGGCTCCCTGAGGTAAGCAACGCAAATGCAACGGTAGAAGAACTTCGCTACGAGTCGTTCATTATTCACAATTTGAGAATCAACAACCGCATGTCGCTTGAGAGCACCTTGATTGTGGAAACATCGGAGATTTCGCAATCTGGAGATGTCAGTAAGAAACGTGATTTTGATTTCATCCGGCCGAAGGTGGACTACCGCTTTGACATTACGCCCTCGCTACAATTTCGTGCGACCGTTGAAAAAGATGTCTCGCAATTAAGCTTCAATGACTTCACCGCAAATACCAATTCAGGCGATGACGATCAGAATACTATCGCTGGAAATCCTGAGCTTCGACAAGAACAATCTTGGCGCTACGGCCTGAACCTCGAGTATCGCTTCAACGAGAACAACGGTGTAATAAGCTCGAACATTTACTACCACGACCTCGAGGACGTAATCGACCGGGTCGACGTTTCAACGCTAACAACAATCCAGTCTGCCAACGGTAATATCGGCGACGGCGAACGCTACGGACTGAGTCTTAACGGCAGTCTTCGATTGAGCCAAATAGGTCWAYCCGGAATATTAGTTACYGCAGGACTAAACYTGGAAAGYTCAAGCGTTACCGACCCCTTCCTCGGYATCGATAGRCGCCTCAATCGTCAGGGCAGAGGTAACTACAGCYTAGGRTTTAGRCACGACATGCCTACACGCAATTTTAACTATGGGTTCACYTATCAAAGAGGCATCCTAGAYAGCAATAAGGCCTACGACATCGACAGAATCGAATCGTACAATTCGGATGCRTTCKYAATTCTCTTCGTTGAGTATCAGGGCTGGSAAGGAATGACGGTGCGATTCGAAGCTACCAACCCCCACGAGAGTACACGCTGTCGTGTTCGCCTTCGCTATAACGGCGGMACAATCGCCACTGGCGCACTAAGCGAGCTAGAAGATTCATGCAGTCACACAGGCGAGAAGTACGCCATAAAAATACGCGGTACTTTCTAAAAAACCTGACAGAARTTCAWGCTAGCAGATTGCTTTCGCAATCYGCTAAAGGTCCTTCACTCAAGGTCGATACCCATCCTCTTGGGCTATGTGGAAGTCCTCGAGGAATTGCGAAATATGGCACTTTTGCCCTCTTTATTACACAATTTGTCACAGTATTGCAGAAACCCCATCAGTATACTCACGCCCCGTTAGAGCAATAACTTTTCGCCCCATCCAAAAGCATCAAGACCCTGTGTTTGACCTGCTAATCAGCAGAGTTATTTTGGATAGCGGGTTTTGGCATGACATTCATTAAAGCAATGGAGTACTACAATGAGACGGCGTCTCTCACGGCCTGAAAAATTTATCAGACTCAGCTTGCTGGGCCTCGCTATAGCGGGGGCGAATCATGGCTATACACAACAGATCGACCCCGATGTCGCCGACTCGTCAACCGTGGTCTATGAGGCAGAGTTCTTCGCGCAGTATTCCCCCGTTTCCGTCAACGACATGATCGACCGCATTCCTGGGGTCAGTCTTGCACTAAACGGCAATAGAAATAACCGCAGCAATAGTCGCGGCCTTGGCTCCGGCGAAGGTGAAATCCTCATCAATGGTCAACGCACGACAGGCAAGAGCAATGCAGGTCGCAGCCAATTGAGTCGTATTGCGGCGGATCAGGTCGACTACATTGAAATTATACGTGGCACCTCCGATAATATGGATATTCGTGGTAGCGGACAGATCGTCAACGTCGTGCTACTAGACGCACAGTCGCGYTCCAGCATTTCCACCGAAATCAACATGGACCKSYTGCACGAYGGCACYCTCGATCCTGGYGCCAAACTTTCYTATGCCGGCCAAACWGGCGCATTYAACTACCTATTCCATATCGARGCCGAACCRCGWTACRASAACCGRTTYACCAATGAGTCCAGCGTTRATCCRGAKGGYGAACTRCTSGAAACWCGRTYTCARGAAAACWTRCGYAATCAAACGGARTACGAGACYAGCTTCAATYTWGGCTACCRGTTTSAGAAGAGCATGGTGCARTTCAATGGYCTCTAYGCCGARAGYAATCCRCCYACSGATATTASSCGMKTYATCAATGACTACWCCACYGGCASMTTRATCACRACCMWSGARCGCGAAGAYSARCAACGCAAYCGYARCAAYTGGGARATYGGTGGCGAYTACGAATACAGCTTCRACARCGGCAGYAAGTACCGCTTCYTATTYATMGYAAACGATCWSGACTTCACCTATACACGRGAYCGCTTCGACGTSTTTGCCGAATCWGAAACTAARGAYCTTTTCCTGTTCTCTGCCGGCCGTGACCGCGAACGCATCGCGCGCACCTCCTACACGTTTAATCTAGGCAGCAATCAAGGAGTGGAGCTTGGCGTCGAGGGCTCACAGACAATACGTGATTCGGACCTACGACTAGGCTTATCAGGTACAGGTATCACGTCCGATGCCCATGGCGGACTCGTGCCGCAAACCATTAGCAATGCAAGCTCGATAGTTGAGGAAATACGCTTCGAAAATTT
Source organism: Gammaproteobacteria bacterium (assembly GCA_016762975.1). Classification (GTDB taxonomy): domain Bacteria; phylum Pseudomonadota; class Gammaproteobacteria; order Pseudomonadales; family Pseudohongiellaceae; genus UBA9145. The sequence goes on from JAESUV010000042.1 coordinate 6,757, forward strand.
TGCCATCCACAATTGGCAGATCAACGATCGCATGTCCTTAGAAAGCTCACTGATCTATGAAACATCAACGATTACGCAATCCGGCGACGTCGGCAACGAAAGAAATTTTTCTTTTGTGCGCCCCAAGCTCGACTACCGATTCGATATCACTCAATCCCTGCAACTACGGACAAAAATTGAGAAGACTGTTTCGCAGCTCAGCTTCTCCGACTTCAGCGCCACGTCCGACAACTCAGACGATGATCAGAATACGCAAGCCGGTAATCCCGGGATAGCGCAGGAGCAAGCTTGGAACTACGAGGTGAATCTGGAATATCGCCTACCAAATAGTATTGGCGTGCTCAATACCGAACTCTACTACCGAGACTTGACCGATGTGATCGATCGTATCGACGTCTCCCCTAATCTGGCAGATTTGCAGTCCGCGCGGGGCAATATTGGTGATGGAAAGCGCTACGGCGCCAACTTCGATGCGAGCACGCGCCTCGGCTACCTCGGTGTTCCTGACGCGCTGCTCTCACTCGGATTTAGTGTGCAAGACTCTCAGGTAACAGACCCCTTCCTCGGTACGGAGCGACGCCTACGTAGAAATGGTCGCTGGTTCGGTCGCGCCAATTTCCGGCACGACATAACCAAGTATAACTTCAGTTACGGCTTCAGCTACTTCACCTCTGCACGCGATGGAAGCGGCCTGACGCAGATCGATATCATCGACACAGAAACCGAAATTTCTGACTACGGTCTAAACTTCTTCGCCGAGAAGCAAGCCTTCAACGGAATCACTTTTCGCTTCGACATGCAGAATGCCAACAATCGGATCCGCTGCAGAGAGAGAATTCGCTTTGTTGGCGCAACGGCCGCGGGGATTCTAGAAGAGGTCGAAGACTCCTGCAATGGCAGCGGCGTTAAATACGCCCTGAAGATTAGACAAACGTTCTAACTGTAGCAATTCCAAAAAAAGGCTGCAGTGCGGCCTTTTTTTTGGGCAGCCTCTTTTTACTGATCCTGCGCTAACTGGGATCAGTACGCATTAACAATCAGCGATGCAAACAGCACTAGCGCTAAGCTTCCTTCCAGCACGCTCACCCATCGCCTTGCCCTAGGGGTAAGACTTCTCACGTACTTATCCATCGGCACGATAATCTGCGTGTAGCTTTGATTTGTCATATTTGCTGTCCTCCCTAAGTAAAATGGTGGCGGTGCCTGTGCCTTTCTGATCTAAGCGGCCAGTCTACTGACCAATGATCGCGTCAACACTACTAGCTAATTATGTTTTGCTTAATGATTAGACGCGCGAATTGAGTAAGTGTTACAAAACTCGGGAAAAGTTTTCTAAGTCAACGGTGGCGCTCAGATGTAGCTTGGCAGAGTCAGGAATCAGAAAGACTGGAAGGAGACGTTAAAGATAGCGCCACTCGACAGGCGAGTGGCGCTAGGAAGTACTCGTTAATTCGCACGAACCTTAGTAAATATCATCATATGCTGCCAGGGCAGAAAGTCTAAGGTATCAGTCCATTCCAGACCGAAAACACCCATTTCTTTCACTACCTGCTCTTCGGTCATCTTATGTAGCGGCCGAATAGGTACCGAATCGTCTTCACCGCGGTATTCCAACAAGAATATGCGACCCCCAACTTTAAGCGCGTTGTTGATCCCATCGATCATTTCAAAAGGGTGATCGAACTCGTGATAGGCATCGACCATGATCGCCGCATCGATAGAATTAGGCGGCAGGTTTGGATCATCCACCGTGCCCATAACCCCTTCGATATTAGTCACGCCTTCGGCAAGCTTGCGCTGCTCTATGATTGCCAACATCTCCGGCTGAATATCAACCGCCAGCACCTTGCCCTCAGGCACTAGTTTCGCGATTCTAAAAGAGAAATAGCCTGACCCTGCTCCAATATCGGCAACCACATGGTCTCGGTCCAAACCCATGTTCGCGACCACCTCATCCGGCATCTCCTCCTGAATACGACCCGGGCGATTCAGCCAATCCGCAGCCTGGTGCCCCATCACGAAGGAAATCTCACGCCCCATATAGAACTTACCGATACCCGTCGTTTTCCGCTCCGGGGCTACTTCATAGCCCGGAAACTCAGCCGCCTGGACGGGGGCTATGCAGAGAAGAATGGAGCCGAAAATAGGCAATATGCCGAGTCGTAACTGTCTGACTGAATTCATGGGATAACCTTTGTGTTGTACCGTAATGAGCCAACTAAGCTCAGAAATCGGAGAATGTCCGCAGAGCGGGGAATGATGGGATTGTAAATCAGCGTTGAAAGGCAAACAAGAAGCCCGGCGAACTTGTGGAAAGCTCCCGGGCTTATGAATGCAATCTGCTATGTAAACGTTAAAGTAGCCTTAACAACCTCTGCCCACTGCCTTTGCACTTAGGGCAAACGCGGCTCTCCGTAATCTTGCCTACACCTTTGCAGACATTGCAGGCATCTTGATAGGGCTTCTTCAAAATTGAAGTAAGTTCATTTAGAGCTTGTTGCGGTAGGTTCTTACTGTCAGCCAAGGTCATCACGTAAATTCTCCTGCGGTGTAGCCTGTTAAAGCCGTATGACTAAAATCTTTAAAATCTTTTGCTGTCAATGTGATTGGCATCTCATTTAAGAGAGAGTATGCAGAAATAATGTGACGAATTACGTTAACCACCTCACAAAAATGAGCATAGGTGTAAAATTTACCTACAGATTAAATATCTCGATATAGCGGAGGCCTCTGATCAGAGGCCTCCGCTATATGCTAATATTTAATCTAGATTTGGGAACATTCTCACATAATGGAAGCAACGTATGACTCAGGTTTTACAAGGGATTCGAGTACTCGATTTTGGCCGCTACATCGCTGGACCCTACTGTGGCACGCTCTTAGGCGACATGGGGGCCGAGGTTATTCGAATTGAGAAGATCGATGGCAGTGAGGATCGATTCCTGTCTCCTATCAGCGATAAGGGCGACGGCGGCTTATTCATGCAACTGGCCCGCAATAAAAAGAGCCTGACACTCAACCCCATGAAGCCTGAGGGACGCGAAATTGTCAAAAAACTGGTCAAGACCGCCGATGTGGTCATAGCGAACCTTCCACCGGACACACTTGCAGCAATGGGCCTCGATTATGAAAGCCTCAAGGCTATCAAGCCGGATATTATCCTCACTACTGTTTCTGCGTTCGGCCGCGGTGGCCCCTATGCAAACCGCGTCGGCTTCGACGGCCTAGGACAGGCTATGTCAGGCGCCATGTATATGTCAGGCACCCCAGACCAGCCAGTCAAGGCCTACCCTCCATATGTCGATTTTGGTACCGCCAGCTTATCGGCATTCGGCACTATGGCCGCCTTGTTCGAGAGGCAGAAGACCGGCAAGGGACAGATGGTAGAAGGCTCTCTATTTAACACCGCGCTCACGATGATGAACGGCACCGTCATCGAGCAGAATGCTATTCAGCGCAATCGTGTGGCCACACTCAACCGCTCACAGACCTCCGGACCCGCCGACACCTTCAAGACGAAAGATGGCTGGGTGCTAGTGCAGTCAGTAGGCGGCCCCCTGTTTAAACGCTGGGCCGACCTGATAGGCGAAGACCATTGGCTTGATGATCCACGCTTTAAGGACGATATTTCCCGAGGCGATAATGGCGAATTGATTAGCGAACGAACTGCCGTCTGGTGTGCCCAAAGAACCTCGAAGGAGGTACTCGCAGAAATGGAAGCGGCGAGATTGCCAGCAGGCCCAGTACTCTCACCGCAAGAAGTATTAGATGATCCACATGTTGCAGCAAAGGGTCTGTTTCAATACGTAGAGTATCCTGGTCTAGACAAACCCGCGCCTCTAATGAAGACACCTGTCGAGCTATCGGAGACACCCGGTGAAATCCGTACGCGCCCGCCTACGCTAGGCGAGCACACCGATGAGATCATGCAGGAGATAGGCTATAGCGAAGCCGAAATCGCAGATCTGCGAGAGAAGCGAGTCGTCTAGCATTCCAAAATTAGAACGAGAAGAACCTACATGAGAAAAATAATTTCAGCCGCAGCGCTACTCTTAGTATTTGTAGCGCCACTAGGGTTGGCACAAAAGGAAGTATTGAGCCTCGATCACTATGTAGCAAATGTATCCAAGGCGCCCTCCATGCAGGGGCAGGTCACACAGATTTATGTACGCGAACGCACTCAGGCTAGCACAGCGCTACGTCGCGATAATCTAGAGGGCCGCGTGGTGCTGTTTATACACGGCGCAGGCACGCCTGCCGAGGTCGCTTTCGATGTGCCGGCTGAGGGGTATAGCTGGATGGCTTATCTGGCAAACGCCGGTTACGACACATTCTCTATGGATACGACTGGCTACGGCCGCTCTACTCGCCCCGCTGTGATGAATGACATCTGCAACCTGCCCGAATCACAGCAGGCATCGTTTATCCCCGCTCTACTGGATGAGAGCTGCGAGCCTAGCTACCCATTTGCGGCGACAACGATCGAATCCGATTGGGATGATATCGATGCCGTTGTCGACTACCTCAGAGAAATTCGCGGCGTGGACAAAATACATATGGTGGCCTGGTCATTAGGCGGACCACGAGCTGCCGGTTATGCGGCGCAACACCCAGAAAAAGTAGATCGAATCGTATTGCTCGCCCCTGCCTATGGCCGCAATCGCTCTGCCAACCCACCCGATAACATTCCTGCACCCGGCGCCGCTTTTACGAAGCAGTCACGACAGGACTTCAGCCGCAACTGGGACAGGCAAATAGGCTGTGAGAATCAATACGATCCCGCAGTGAGTGATGCCGTCTGGCAGGCTATGTTGGATTCAGATCCAGTCGGCGCAACTTGGGGAACAGGAGTTCGCAGAGCACCTAGAACGACAGTATGGGGCTGGAACAAAGATGTTGTAGCGAAAACACAAACACCGATGCTAATCGTCTCACCAATTCACGACGCGCAAGTACCACCATCAAGTGTTAGGAATTTGTACGAAGATCTCGGTGCGGAAGAAAAAATATTGCTAGACCTAGCCTGCTCTTCCCACAATGCAATGTGGGAAATAAACCATGAGATCCTATTCAACTCGACCCTGCAATGGCTGACTCAAGGCACAGTAGACGGCATAACCAGCGGCGAGCTGCGCAAAGGCTATTAAGATTGAGCCCGCACGCGGCATGGTTAGAACGAGGCCCTTAGTCTTCCGGCAAGGCGTAGACAATAATACTGCCGGTTCTCGGAACTTCCGTGCCGGTTCTAAAGGTCAGCAGCGCATTCCCAGAATTTGTCGCTATGTACTGCCTTCCCTCAACCTCATACGTCACGATACCACCACCCACTGGTGCGCCGGTATTGACGCTGTGTAGAATATCTCCCGTACTGGCATCCATTAGCAGAAGATTACCAGTAAGCTCGCCACTTATTACCAAGCCACCAGCCGTTGTTGTTACCCCCGATACCATAGGAGTAGGCGAATGATAACGCCACTTAACGTCTCCTGATTCTACGTCTATGGCAGTGAGCCATCCAGTCTGCGCCTCGTCGTCTGGACGCACTGCTCCGCCCATATACATTTGACCAGGAATGTACTCGACATCCGTTGCTGCCGTGAACTCAGCGCAGTAGTCGATCGACGGTGTAATGAGTAATTTGTCTGCTGGGTAATATGCCGGCCCGCTCCAAAGCACCCCGCCGTACACGCCAGGACAGGCAAAGACCCCTTCTTCAGTCACCGGCACTTCGGCATTCAGTATGGTGGTGACAGGTGTCTCATACAGAATTTCGCGAGTCTGCTTATCCAATCCTCGCAGTATGCCGTCCTTACCTACTGTCGCCACGATGTCACGAGACACATTATTGATACCGACTTTCAATACTGGACTTACCTGCGTCAAATCCCAGTCATGATCATCGTTAGGCACCAGCGCCTTGTGCCATTTAAGCTCGCCCGTGTGCACATCTAGCGCGATGATGTTGTTGGTATAGAGGTTTTCTCCTGGACGCAGATAGGCAGGCAGGTCCGGCGCCGGATTAGTGACTGCCGCATACAACTCGCCCAGCTCCAAGTCCATGCTGAGAGGTGTCCATACCGCTCCGCCACCGAGTGGAATATTCTCCGGGTTGCCCCAAGTCTCTCCGCCACCCGCAGTTGCCTCCGGTACGGTTAGGAATTTCCAAATTTCGCTGCCATCGTGAATTGAGAAAGCACCGAGCCAACCCGAGATCGCGTTCTCACTACCAGCCGGCCCGATCAGTATCATGTCTTCATAGATCATAGGTGGCATGGTGAACGTCTCACCCAGCCAAGGGTCCGCGACCTGTCGTGCCCACAGAAGGTTCCCGTTGGCAGAATCGAGAGCCAGTAAATAGCCATCCGCCGTACCCCGCACCACGTAACCATCTCTAATCGCAACCCCGCGATTGTTTCCCCATACCATGCGATCCTTGGGTTCCCAATCGTAGCTCCAGATCTTCTGACAAGTAGCGGCGTTTATAGCCGCCGTGTGAGTCGCATTGGTCACGTACATCACTCCCTGATAGACGATGGGACCGTTCTGCATAGTCGCGTTGCTGTTCAGCTGATAGGCGCAGATTTGTTGCAGCTTATTTACGTTTGAGGTGTCGATCTCAACTAACTCGGAATAACGCGTACCCTGATAATTCTGATTGTGATAGAGCCAGTCCCGCGAGTTATCCGCAGCCGCAAGCAACTCATCAAACGATGGGCCTGTACCGGTCGGCTCGATGCCGTACACGCCTTCGATAAGGGTCGCCGCACTATCTAGCACTTCGTCACCGCGCGACAGAGGTATGGCACTTAGATAGTCGTAGTTATCCTTTAACTCTTCACTGCCTTGCAACACATTGTTGCTACCGAGAATGAAGGAGAGGACATCTAGCCCCTCGGCTTCGGTCAGACTGCCAGGCGAACTTGGAGGCATGGATGTAAGAATGAGGTTAAATAGCTCACCAACACTAGCCCCCATACGAGACCAGCTCTTACGAAAAGTCGCGCCGACCAATTCAGGAGCCGCCGCACTATCTAACTCCGCTCCATGACAGAGCGAGCATCGCTGCTGATACAGGGTCTCTCCCCTATCGAATTGCGCCCCAGTAAAAGTGCTGGACGCCGGTGCATCGGCCGCGAACCCAGCTCCAGAGAAGAGAACAGAAAACAACAGCCCAGTGGCAAACCTGACTCTAGAATTACAAATTATTGTTTTCATTTTTATTCCTTTCAGCCTGAGCGGCCGCTACTCCTAATTGTAAACTAACAAAAATTTCTTAGGGATTGTTCAGTAACTCCACCGCTGCCGTGTACATCGCCTCAACACCAGCCTTGACCGAATTAGGATCGATTCGAAAGGAGGCAGAGTGATGCGATGGCGCATTAATTCTGCCTGCCATTATCTCTCGCATCAGGTCAGGCGGTGTGCCGCCGACAGAAAAGAATACACCAGGCACCTTGTGTATGGTCTGCGTGAAATAGGCAAAATCCTCAGCGCCCATTCCAGGTCGCTGAGAAGTTAACAGAGGATTGTAGCCCAGCTGCTCTTCCCATGCCGGCAGCACCTTATTGACTGCAGCGCTATTATTGATATTCGTAGGCGTGCTTTCGAAGCCCATTCTAACAATAGGCAGCAAATCATCCGGCAGACCATTGAGCCTGCCTATATTCGCCGCCATTTCGCGGATTCTTACGAGCACTTCATTCCTGGTTTTCTCTGAATCCGCACGCACGGTCAATTGCAAGTCCACCTCATTGGAAATGATATTGTGCTTGCTGCCACCCTGAAACGAACCGACGGTAATTACTGCCGGAGCGAGCGGATTGATCTGGCGACTAATTATGCCCTGCAAGGCGATCACTAATTGAGCAGACACATAGATCGGATCGATAGTTTGATGGGGGTAGGCCCCGTGGCCACCGATGCCTCTGACTTTTATATCTACACTGTCTGAGCTGGATTGTACGACGCCTTTACGCACGGTAACCAAGCCGGAAGGCGCGCCCGAACTCACATGTAAACCGATCGCATAGTCAGGCACGCCGAAGCGCTGATAGAGACCATCTTCAAGCATCGCCTTCGCGCCATTGATGATTTCCTCTGCAGGCTGCCCGACCAACATCACGGTCCCGCTCCACTTGTCCCTGTTATCCATCAACATCTTGGCTGTGCCCACAAGGCTGGTCATGTGCATATCGTGACCGCAGGCGTGCATGACCGGAACATCTTCGCCACCCAGGTTTATCTGCCGATTGCGCGAGGCATAGCTAAGTCCACTATCTTCCAGGATAGGCAAACCATCCATGTCGGCTCGCACCAACACCAACGGACCCGAACCATTGTGAATCATGCCAACGAGACCAGTGCCCCCTACTCCCTCAGTTACTTCGATGCCCAAGGCTCGCAGTTCAGCGGCCAGTCGGGCTGCAGTCTCCTGCTCCAAAAAGCCAAGTTCGGGGTTCTGATGAAACCAGAGAAACAATTCAGCAAGGTGGGATTCGTAATAGGCATCAATGTCGCTCTTCAGAGCCTCATCTGCAGAGCGAGCAGAATGACTCACGGCAAATGCAGAAAGCATCACGGCCAAGGCGAGTGCAAATCGAGCGGCTTTTTTCGAGAACTTGAAAGGTGAGGTGCAAGTGTTAGGCGACGGCATTAAATTTGATTCCATTACAGCGCTAGCGCACTGCGTGATCCTGTATTCGTCGACAGAGATTAATAGACCCGCTCCTTGAATGAAAGCGGTTTTAACGCAGGGTCTTGTCCTGTCAGCCGTCTAGCTTTTGTAGGGCCTCGATTGGCAGTCTATGGGATGCAGCTCTATCACAGAAAATTAGCACGGTTGCTGTCGCGGCCAAGCACACAGATAGGCTATGCTGCTTCCATTACCCTCTCTATCGCACTGACAACCAAGGCCTACTCCCATGAGTCGAAAATTATTCAGCCTCCTGCTACTCATCACATTCACAGCTCCCATCATGCCCCTAACCTCAC
>JAESUV010000220.1 GCA_016762975.1 Gammaproteobacteria bacterium
CCGGCGCATCTTAATAGATCGGCGCCGGATGGGGCAAGCAAGCAGAAGGATTTACCAGACGAAAATACTGAGCAGGACGCGCTTCATGTCGGCCATCTGYCTRTAACTAGAAATAATCACGCGATCGKCCTGCTGTAGRCCRYCATTACTTCAACATAACGGWTATTACATCTATTAGYAGGTGGCTSCYTGGAGGCRATTAGATGCACGCTGGCAGAGCTACCGACTGGGTCTGATTTATACTATGATGWWYCAATACCYCTCYGAAACAAGAATAAGTATATGAAAAYACTAGAAAAAATATTYACTCAACTGCTRCTGTGCRGTKTATTTTTCRCTTCKTTTYCCGTAAACGCTCARGATTTCAASCCGCAACTGACCGAATACGGACAYCCCGATTTTCGCGGTGTCTGGAATTTTTCCAACAAGACACCCCTAGAGCGGCCTGAACACTTTGGCGAGCAGGARTTTCTGAGCGATGMAGAGCTGACGAGCATATTGCAACGCCGAATAGAAAGAGTCGCAGCCACAGCAGTGAGAGAAGCCGCTACGTCGGAGCGTATTCTAAATACAGAGAATGCTCGCTCGGTAGAGGCTGTGAATAATTTCTGGTTCGAGAGCGACGCCCTTGGAGAGAACGGCAGGACTTCGCTGGTGATTTACCCAAGAAACGGCAGGTTTCCCGACGTAGTTCCAGGAACCCGAATTCAGCGCAGCGATGCAAACGGCGTCACAGTGATACCCGGAGATCGTCCGGTACGCTATACCCACGGAGGCATCAGTAGCGATGGGCCCGAAGATCGGGGCCTATCTGAACGCTGTATGGTCTTTAATTCTGGGCCACCCATATTCAGTGGCCCCTACAATAACAATCTGCAGATTTTTCAAAACCGTGACCATGTGGTCATCCTGACCGAGATGGGTTTCGATGCCCGCATCGTGCCACTTGAAAAAACGCAGCATGTCGATTCTGCGATAACACTCTGGTCCGGAGACTCAAGAGGCTATTTCGAAGGCAGCACCCTCGTCGTAGAATCCAGGAACTTCACCGACTCTATTGCTAGCATTGGCATGAGACAAATTGCCTACGGCAGCGCGAAGAATCGATTGCTTATAGAGCGCTTCACCCTAAAGGCCGAAGGTTCCCTCGATTACGAGATTACCCTCATTGACCCCGACACCTTCCAAGACCGAATAGTAATCCTCATGCCCATGACGAAGGTAGACGGGCAGTTATTCGAGTACGCCTGCCATGCGGGCAACTACGCGTTAAGAAATATTCTGCGCGGAGCGCGCTCGGAAGGAATTTAGTACTCCACCGTCTCCAATTAGCAGTGCTGAACTAGTCGTCTGCCCGATCGAGGCGAAGAAAATAACGCGGCGGGAAACCAGTCAGAATTCTGAACATCAAGCCCAACGAATTATCCGCATTCACCGAATCATGCTCTGCGCCTTTAACCGGCACGGCAATATAGCTTTCCTGCTCACTGCCAAGACTAACCTCTACGGCCGGGTTGGCAAGCGCCTCCCTATACCATGCTCGCGGCCAGTGATTGGCTGCAACATAGAGTTTCCCTGTGCTTTCTAGACGCGCCACTATGCGCTGATTGACTACGCCATCAGCATCGAGTGTTGCTATCTGCAAAGTRCTCGCGTTYTCGGGTTGGAAATAACCGAGCAARGATTCGAATAGCACGACAAGCAATGCATAGGAAACCAAYAGAATAATTACACTCTTAARCGGTTTCTCTGTCAGAAATTTCTTCATACCCTTAYCTCGAATTGCTTATTGTACSGCTGGTGTTGGACGCTCTGGCGATCCAAACGCCTGTTTGAACTCAGGYTCCAAATCTTCCCACGGACCTTCGAGTGTATAGACTGCGCTGGTCAAACTGTTCACCTGATCCCCAAAGATTCGGTCAAACAAATAGGCACCAACCGCCAAAGGAATATTCGCGGTTAAAAGACCAATCCAAGGAATATTTTCACTAAGGGGTAAGGTTAAATACATCTCCCCCACGATGCTTTCATCTTTGAGATTTAGATCGCCTGTGATCTGATAGAGACTAGATGGCCCGGAGATTACCAGCCTGTCCTCGATGTGCACCTGCCCATCGACCATCGACACCCGCCCGGTGATTTCATCGTAGGCCAGCCCGCTTCGCAGCAGGTCATCACTAAACCGAAGCCGGCGCATAATTGCATCGAAGTTTAGAATGCTGATTAGCTTAAGCGCACCCGCCGCACCTGCGCGCTGCAGAAATCGCCCGTCTTCTATGTTGACCGTAATGTCTCCACTAAGGTTTGCCGCCGTAAAAAAAGCAGGACTACCGGGCCAACTCAAATCGGCAACAAATTCAGCGGAACTACTCTCCAAGCTTGCTGCAAAACCATTCGCTGTCAACACATCCGCCATATTGTCTGCAGTTAGGACACCGGCTAACGAACTCAGGTGGGTAACACCATCAAAGTGCCAACTGAAATGCGGAATAAGCAGTGGTTCACCAGCCTCAGCATCTAACAAATCATCTTGCGCTTGTTCATTAGACACAGTATCTAGGCCTAACCGTAATCCACGAAAATCGAAGGCAAGGTCATCTATTTCTGCACCCTCAGAATTTGGGTTGAGGGTAAAGCTCCAGCTTCCGTAGGGACGGTCTCCTATGAAGAATTCATTTGTTGAGAAATGCATACGCGGTAATTCACGGGGGTCAATGTCGGCAAGAACATCGATAGGATTTTCCTCTGCAGCCAATAGCTTCTCCATTTCCGATTCCTGCAAAGGGCCGATTCGATCACTCTCTTCACCTGGCAGGCGCAGATACTGTAAATCGAGACTCAGGTAATCAGCACTGTCAAAGGGGAGCATTACCTGTCCTGCAATTGAATGGCTTTGTAGTGCAATTTCCCAATTGCCCGTTGCAAGTGCCGGCGTTATGCGCATATTCACATCACTTAATTTTTCACCATAGAGCTGGAAGTTCTCAATCTGCAAGTCCACAAACTCTATGCTACTGCCCAAGCCCTCAGACACAGACTCATCGCTATTGAACTCGCCGAGAAAATCGCTCCATTGCTCCAGATCAAACCGGTCCAAATTACCCAGCACGGCTAAGCCTTCCAGTTCGTTGTTGCGTAGATTRTCAAAATTTGACTGAGCCYCACCAACGAATACCAGYCCATTRCGAATTTCTCCYTGYTCTAAYTCCAAGTCAAAACTTAAAGTAGACCCGAGAGAGCCAACGATTATCTGTTGATCAYCCCAAAATTCCATATCGAGYYTGAGAGGYAACTCAACTTCTACTGACTTGGTAAACGGATGAGGCAAAGCCAGCGAGGCACCTAGCAGCGTGGARTCTATTGATAGRCGATTCGGCACATCAGCAATACCRSTCTGATCAATGCTCAGGTTAGCCTGATAAGCAAGTTGCCCCTYCATGCTTCYCAATARTTCTTGCACRAACTGGCTCTGCATTGGCCAAGCAATAAGCTGCTCRGGAGTCACTAGGCCCACKGCTCTTACGCCAATCGATTCGAGGTTSCCGTYCACCGAATTAGAGCTCAGCTGTATATTCGCTATCTGCTCGAACAAGCGCCCCGATAACTGGCTATCTTCGACTCCGGTTCGAGTATCGAAGACAACTGGCCCTGTTAGCTCGTCTATCTGTATCGCGTAGTCTGGGATGAGAAGATTGTTGTCTTCCAAATTCATATCGAGCCGAACCACTGTCTGTCGCTGCGGACTATTCAGCGGCACTTCTACTGTGATATTCGCATTGAAGTCGCCCTGAGCCTGCCAATTCGCAAAGGCAGCCTTTAGGCTATCGTCGACTGCGGCGTTCTGTAAATACTCTAGCCCATCGGCTGTAGCTCCATCGACTGTGCCCTGAATAGACAGCCAGTTTTCACCTTTGGAATTCACTCTAATTGATCCATTAACAGATGTGGCAACGACGTCGAGGCTAGTCGCTCGTCGCACCTCGATATCAATATTGTTGTCATCTTCAATCACCAATGCGCTCACTTCGCTCAGATTGGGCCACTCATCACTGAAGTTAAGTTCGCCCTCATCCAACACATAGAACCCTTGAAAGGTCTTAGTCGGTGCCGCTGCATTCGGTAGTGTGGAACCGCGATACACCGCACCGCTATCTATCAGAGTGCCATCAAGTATCGCTCCATCAAGCCACTGCATGATATTCACCAAACCCTCACTCACCTGCGGTGCATCGGGCAGATAGGCGGCACGACCGGCGGCGTCAAAACGCAGAGCTCCGATAAGTAACTCCAAATCTGCTGTCGGCTCTCCCTCATTCGGACGATTAATTATAGAAGTGAATTGCACACGGCCTTCGACAACATCTGTCTGAGCAACGACAGCATTACTCTTTAATCGAAGGTGCATGCCCTCGCTAAGGTCCAGACTGAATCCAATTCTGCCGTTGACATAGTTATGATCCCAAATATTGGTAAACACATTGGGAATATTCAAGCGGAATCGATTCGATTCAACCTCAGCAAAACCCGTGGCACTTCGATTGCCGAGATCGAAATCGATCTCCGCGTAGCCATCTAGGCCCCACATATTTGGGGACCCGCGCACCGAGCCAACGTCGACATTATTTAAATTGGTCTTAATGATCACATGCTCTTGTGAATTCTCTGCTAGAGGCAGCAGAATGCTAAAATTCTCCAACTYGCCTCTAGGCGCATACTGCGCAAGCTGCAGCTGCACACTCTCACTTAACAGGCCACTGCTCTCCGCGAACTGCGCGATCAGCGAGACATCGATATTGTCTGCACGCACAGCCACTCTCGTTTTAGGTTTTAACGATACGAACACATTAAAGGGAGACCAGCGTAAGTCCTGCCAAGAAAGCCCCAAGTCTGACAACGACARTTCCCAACTGTCATCRATTGACTGTCTAACCAGCCCAACCCTGCCCGATAGATCGCKYAGTGATAGAGAATCAGACGCATTGCTAAGCAACGCTAAAGTATCCAACTCRAACTCGGCGGTGAAATCACTYAACTCGCCCTGCATGAAGGTAAACCAAAAACTCCCGCCCCCAAACAACTCATCAATACTCAGATCTTCTAATGTCTGTCGATGGAATAACCCACTGTAATCAGCRCTAGGAAGCTCAATGTGCATCTKCCCATYCACATCRSTTARCTCATTRCCAGTAACTTCAATGGAGAGCACCATYTCTTGCAGCGAATCAGCCAAACTGAGATTAGCGTGCAGGTAATGCGTGTCATCACGGTTAGAGATAGTAGCTAAGCCATTACGAAAACTGAGCTTCTCGCCGTCGAAAGAATGCAGATTTATTGCCACGTTGCGCAAACTAAGTTGAGGAATTTGTTGCAGAGTTTGGTATAGACTATCGAAGTCAACCGGTGCGGAGTTACCGCCCGACAATCCACGCAGTAGCCACACACCAGAATCCAATTGATCGAAATTTATCTCCAATGATTCGACGACGAAGTCTTTCAGAACCCAAGTGCGCTGCCAGATGCTCTGAGGAATATCGACTATAACCGTAGCGCTTTCCAGAAAGAGCGCCGCTTCTCCCGCCACCACTTCGTCATCCAGGGCAAAAAGCGTCATGCCGTTCACATGGAGAATGGGATTGAAGCCATCGAAGTCCCCAACCAGCGATTCCACACTTACAGGAATGCCGCTGCGCTCAAAAATTTGTTCTTCGAAGAAGGAGACATAACCGGAAACAGCTGGCATAAATTGACGACCAACGCTGACATAGGCAGCGACCAACACCAATGCAACTGCCAGCATTAGTATGAGTTGTTGGCGAACTTTTTTAAGAATTGAACTTAGCATGCTCGGGTCTTGATACGGTTCTCAGTAAATGCCCTACTGCCACCTCTTGAAATAGACGTGCAGTCCATTACGCTTCCTACACGGTATAGCGCAGGATTGCTGAACCGTAACTGAAAGTGAGCGAACGGCAACTCCACTGACATAGGGAGCCGCTGATTTATTGATTGACTAATCTAGCCTAGACTCGGTTTCGCTATCGAGGCGCAAGTTTACAGGGTTGCGCCCACCTGTCGGCCAGAGAAAACAACGTCGAACTGCTCCTGAGTATACATGGGTTCCACCTCAAATTTGACCGTCTTCGCCACTAAATCTTGCAGCGCTGCCAAGGTGGCAGACTCCTCATCAAGCAATCGATCAACCACTACCTGAGAAGCCATAACTAGCAACACACCACTCTCAGAGGCGCGGACCACGCGCAGAATTTCACGGAAGATTTCATAGCAGACCGTTTCTACAGATTTTAACGTTCCGCGACCTTCACAAGTCGGGCAGGGGCTATTCAGGATCTGCCCCAAACTCTCCCGAGTCCGCTTGCGCGTCATCTCCACGAGGCCTATATCCGATATCTCCGTAATCGAAGTTCGTGCCGGATCTTTTTCCAGGGTTTTCTCTAATGCCCGGTGGACCTGCCGCTGATGTTCCTCATCGAGCATATCGATGAAGTCGAGGATAATAATCCCTCCAAGATTTCTGATGCGAAGCTGCCTAGAGATCGAGGCAACCGCCTCAAGATTCGTCTTTAAAATCGTCTCGGCATGATTCTTAACTCCAAGATAGCCACCTGTATTCACATCGATAGTCGTCATGGCCTCGGTCTGATCGATAATTAGATCGCCACCGGATTTCAGCATTACTTGCCTGCCTAGAGCCTTGTTAATCTCATCCTCGATGCCAAACAGATCGAACAGTGGACGGTCACCCGTATAGGCTTCCAACTTTGAGGCTGCCTCGGGAATAAAGTCCTCTAAGAATTGCTGGATCTCTTTCAGCGAGTGCTCGTTGTCGACACGAATTTTTTCGACCTGCGCTGTAATAAGATCACGGGTAGTCCGCATGTAGAGCGGCACTTCACTGTATACCGTGCTAATTTTATTCGTTCTCTCTATCCGCTGTTTTACTTTCTCCCACAGACGGCGTAGATAGCGAACGTCTTCATAGAATTCCTCCGCACGGCCTCCTTCAGCGACTGTACGCACTATAAACCCACCATGGCCTTCCCAAGATTCCTGTTCAAGGCAGCGCTCTAATTGCCCGAGTAGTCGCTGCCGTTCTTCATCGTCCTCGATGCGCTGCGAAATGCCTAAGTGTTTGCTTCGAGGTAAATAGACTAGATTGCGAGAGGGCAAGGTTAAATGAGTTGTCAGACGCGCTCCCTTTGTACTAATCGCATCCTTTGCAACTTGCACAACAATATATTGCCCTTCACGCAAAAGCTGCTGAATTGGCTTTGGGTCCTCGTCTCTAGTCTCGAAACCGGCGGCGTCGATTGCCGCAATGTCAGAAGCATGAATAAAGGCCGCTTTCTCCAAGCCGATATCGACAAAGGCAGCCTCCATTCCCGGCATCACGCGTATAACCTTGCCGTAGAAAATATCGCCCACGTGGCCGCGATGGTTGTGACGCTCGATAAAAACCTCTTGCAGCAGGCCATTCTCGATAAGCGCCACCCGAGTCTCGGTCGCTGTTACGTTAATGAGAATTTCTTCGCTCATAGCCTATTTCAATCCACCGGGATCTATTGCGTGAATGGGCACAGAAAACTCAGCGAGCAACTGCGCCGTCTCGAACAGGGGCAGCCCCATCACACCGCTGTAACTTCCAATGAGCTGCTCTACGAATACCGCCGCATAGCCCTGTATGGCATAGGCTCCCGCCTTGCCCTCGGGCTCRCCGCTTCKATAATACTGCTGCGCCTCTGCAAYACTAWTCTCACGAAATYTTACTCGTGACTCGGACAATAYRGTGCGCTGCTTRTTCTGCGTGCCCAGCGTTACCGCACAGAGAACTCGRTGCTCKCGCCCAGATAAGCGCCGCAGCATATCAACCGCATTTGCCTCATCACTCGGTTTACCGAGCACGTCAGCATCGCAGACAACACTTGTATCAGCTGCAAGCACTAGGCTGTTGACTGAATCCTTACTGCTAGGGAGTGCACGCAGCGCAGAGTCCGCCTTCTCTTGCGCCATGCGAATAACATAGTCATTGGCGAGCTCGCCACGGCGAATAGATTCGTCAATGTCCTGGCGTCGAACGGTGAAACGAACACCAATCTGGCTGAGCAACTCCTGCCGTCTTGCGGAGGCAGAGGCAAGTATGATCGACTCCGTCATGGGCCTCGCCTAATGCACATCGAAGCTACGACGAATTTGTCGGAGCAGTTGAAACAGAGAGGGCCATATCACTGCGCTAGTCAGCGCCGCCATTAGGAACATGAGATTCGAAGAGACACTCTGGCCGGTCAAGATTTGTAACCAGTTGCATAGCATCAGATTGAGACCAACCAGAGCGAGCACCAACCCGCTCTGCTGGAGACTAGAGAACATCCGCATACGCAGATGCAGGCTAAGCGCTACATAGGCGACAACCACGAGCGCCAGTGCATTCACCCCTAGAGTCGCGCCCTCGAGAACATCCAAGACCAACCCCACCGCCCAGGCTGAACCGATACCAACGCGATAGGGCAAGGCCATGGCCCAATAGATCAGCACCATCGGCACCCATTCAGGGCGATAGTTCATCGCCCATTCGGGAAACGGAACAATAGCCAGTAAATACGCTATAAAGAAGCTTAGAAAAATTACCCAGATCGAGTGTGGTCTGCTTTGCATCGCTCTACCTATTGCACTGCCGCGTCAGGCGCGTCAGGCGAGAGTGAGGGTATTGGATCTGCTGCAGTCGGTTCATTGGTCTCTTCTTGTATTTCTTCTTCACCCGCTCCGACAACAGGCAATTCGATTTCCGCTATATCTGCTGCTGCGCGCACACTCGTTTGTGCCTCTTCACGCTTAAATACCAATAACACGTGACGAGTACTGTCTAGCTGTGCGAGTGGTCTCGCCTTGATCGTAGCGAAGTCTTGACCGGGGTCGGCAAATACGCTGATGATTTCGGCAACGGGGTAGTTCTTGGGATAGACCTGCCCCATACCCGAGCTCACCAATCTATCGCCGGCTTTCATGTCTTGCGTCTGCGTTACAAACTCCAATTCTAGCTCGCTTGCGGTCGTGCGGCTCCCCCTAGCCAACGCTCGTTCGCCATTGCGATTCACCTCGACTGGCGTCACATGATGAGGGTCTGTGATTAGCAAGACCCAAGAAGTAAAAGGAAGTACCTCATCCACCTGCCCCATTAAACCGTTTGCATCGAGAAGGGCCTGCCCGACAAAAACCCCCTCGCGAGCGCCTTTGTTAATTAGCACCCTTTTCGAATAAGGATCGGGGGATATATTTATAATTTCCGCGGCCAATACGTCGCCATTGATTCCTTGAGTTGCCTCATTCAGTGCGAGTAGCCGGTTGTTCTCGCTAACCAGACTCTCAAGCAACTGTAGCTCACGCTGCGCGATGAGCAGACCGGCACGCAGACTTTCATTTTCTTCGAGAAGATCGGTACGAGAGACGAATACATCATCAATCCAGAAAGAGACACGCGTCGGTATATCAGCAACCCAATAGACTGGGGTAGTGGCATAGCCGAGGCCAAAACGAATTCGCTCCAGATAGCCGAAGCGGGCATCTGCAACCATGATGCAAACGGAGAGGAATATAAAGGTGAGCGCCCGATACTCAAGAGCGACACCTTTTATAAACAGAGTCTTATCGATGGCTACCAAACCTCTTCACTGGAATCCTAGAGTTTGTATTTCGGGCCTAGGCGAGGCCTGATTCGAAGCCTCGATTCAAGACCCTTCTTGACCTAAACCCAAAGGGGAAAAGCCAGAGTATATCAGCCCCGCAAGACGTACACGAGATAGCCCAGCTGAGGCCTACTCCAGTGTCAACAGATCGATATCGTGGGTATCCATCAATTCCATTGCCTTACCGCCGCCGCGTGCCACGCAAGAAAGCGGATCATCCGCGACGATAACCGGCAGGCCGGTCTCTTCGGAGAGCAATTTGTCCAGATCCCTAAGCAAAGCACCACCGCCGGTTAGGACGAGACCGCTTTCAGCAATATCCGAGGCCAATTCTGGTGGAGATTGTTCCAGTGCACTTTTTACCGCCTGAACAATCGCCGAGAGTGGCTCCTGTAGGGATTCGAGTATTTCATCGCTGTTTAGCGTAAAACTTCGCGGCACACCTTCGGCTAGATTACGACCGCGAACATCGATCTCACGAATCTCTGTGGAGGTTCCGACATAGGCACAGCCTATCTCTTTCTTAATACGCTCAGCTGTAGCTTCACCGATAAGGCTGCCGTAGTTGCGACGCACATGCGTAGTGATAGCCTCGTCGAATCGATCGCCACCAACGCGCACCGATTCCGAGTAAACCACGCCATTCAATGAAATAATCGCAATCTCGGTAGTACCACCGCCGATGTCCACGACCATGGAGCCACTTGCCTGATCTACCGGCAGACCGGCACCAATCGCAGCTGCCATAGGTTCTTCGATCAAACGCACGTCACGTGCACCGGCGCTAGCTACCGATTCACGGATGGCACGTCGCTCTACCTGCGTAGATTTGCAAGGAACACAGACTAGGACTCTCGGGCTAGGCGGGAAAAAACTGTTCTCATGCACCTTGTTAATGAAGTGCTGTAGCATCTTCTCAGTTACCTGAAAGTCTGCGATAACGCCGTCCTTCAAAGGACGAATAGCCGTAATATTGCCGGGCGTTCGTCCTAACATGCGCTTCGCGTCGGTACCCACAGCTGTAACGGTTTTCTGACCGTTGTGAGTGCGGATAGCGACCACCGAAGGCTCGTTCAAAACGATGCCCTGATCACGCACATAAATCAGTGTATTGGCCGTGCCTAAATCAATAGACAGGTCGTTGGAGAACATTCCCCTAATTTTTTTAAACATGGTTTTTCGTAGACCTCAATTTAAGATTCCATTGCTGGCATGCATTCTTATTTAAGCGGCATTTCTGCCCAATGATTTAGCGATTGATCGCTTTTATTTCATGCTCGGAACGAATTAATGTGTACCAGCAGCTCCTCTCACCCTATTTGGGATTGAGATGAGCTGCTGGCGGGAATCTCCTAGAGTAATTGACCGATTTCTCTTTTTGGGAACATCGGCAAAATTCAAGTATAATCTCGCCCTTACGCGAATAGCAGGCACTCTAGCAACGGCTAGGGCTTTGAGCAAGCGGCAGGATACAAATACTTGAGCCACCGCAAATACTGCAAGAAGTTCACTCCCAAGCGGCTGGATGCAAATAGTGGAACCACTGTAAATATCGCAGTTAATGTACCCCCGACACGAAAAATCCCGGAGATTCTCGATGGCTTTGGACAAGACAGAAGTAGAAAAAATTGCCCATTTGGCGCGCTTACACATTAGCGAATCTGAAACCGACGAGGTGACAACTCGAATTACCGATATTTTGGTACTTATTGATCAGATGCAATCGGTAGACACCGAGGGAGTCGAACCACTGGCCCATCCTTTGGATGCAGTGCAGCGTCTACGTATTGACGAGATTACCGAAGAAAATCAGCGCGACCGGCTTCAGCAACTCGCACCCGCCAGCGAAGACGGCTTGTACCTGGTGCCAAAAGTACTCGAGTGATCTCGCGAACCCGATCCTTAGACCAAACAACTTACACTACTAACTTAACGCCAAATGGAATTCACAAATGATTAATAGTACTGTCGCCGAGATTTCCGCCGCTTTGGCTGCGGGCGACATCTCCAGTGTTGAAATTACACAGGCTTATTTGGATCGCATCGCCACTCTCAACGGCGAACTCAATGCCTTCATTACTGTGTGCGAAGATTCCGCTCTCGAGCAGGCAAAAGCTGCAGACGAAGCACGCGCGAATGGGAACGAGAGTCCGCTACTCGGAATCCCGTTGGCGCATAAAGATATATTCTGTACCAAGGATATTCTGACCACCTGCGGTTCACGCATGTTGCACAACTTTGTCTCCCCCTACAATGCAACCGTCGTAGAACGCTTCAATGACGCTGGCACCGTATTGTTAGGCAAAACCAACATGGATGAATTCGCGATGGGTTCCTCCAACGAGACCAGTTTCTTTGGTGACGTGAAGAACCCTTGGAATACCGAATATGTACCAGGTGGTTCCTCAGGCGGATCAGCCGCAGCCGTTGCAGCCGACCTGTGCGCCATGGCGACAGGCACCGATACCGGTGGCTCGATTCGACAGCCTGCTGCATTCTGTGGGATAACCGGGATGAAGCCGAGTTACGGTCGTGTATCTCGCTGGGGGATGATTGCTTTCGCCTCTAGCCTCGATCAGGCCGGCCCGCTAGCGAAAAGCGCCGAAGATGCCGCCCTGATGTTGAATGTTATGTCAGGTTTGGACAAGAAAGACTCCACTAGTATCGATAGACCGGCCGAAGATTTCACCGCCTCTCTCAATCAATCCTTAAAGGGAGTACGCATCGGTGTTCCAAAGCAGCACTTCGCAAAGGGCTTAAGTATTGAGGTAGAGCAAGCTGTTCGCGATGCACTCGCCGAATACGAAAAGCTGGGCGCCGTAATCAAGGAAGTGGATTTAACGAATAGCCACCTCTCTGTCTCTGCCTACTATGTAATCGCTCCAGCAGAAGCATCGGCCAACCTCTCGCGTTTCGATGGCGTGCGTTATGGCTATCGCTGTGAAGACCCTGTTGATCTTGAAGACATGTACAAGAGAACACGCAGCGAAGGCTTCGGTGAAGAAGTGAAGCGCCGCATCATGATTGGCACCTATGCCCTATCGGCTGGTTTTTACGATGCCTACTACCGTAAAGCACAGCAGATTCGTCGCCTGATAGCGGATGATTTCGATAGAGCCTTTACGGACGTCGACGTTATCATCGGCCCAACATCACCGCATACTGCATTCAAACTAGGATCAAAGAGCGACCCAGTTTCGATGTACCTAGAAGACATCTATACCATCGCGGTTAACCTAGCCGGACTGCCTGCCGCTTCTATTCCGGTCGGCATGGCTAACGGCCTACCTATGGGCATGCAGATAATCGGCAAATACTTTGATGAGGCGAAGATCCTCAATGTGGCTCACCAGTTCCAGCAGCACACCGATTGGCATAAGCAGAAAGCGACAGCGATAGTAGCTGCTAGCGGGGAGTCATAATCATGGAATGGGAAACAGTCATAGGCTTAGAAGTTCACGTCTCTCTATCCACGAAGTCAAAATTATTCTCGGGCAGCTCCACCGAATTCGGTGCACCGCCTAACACCCAGGCAAGTATTTTCGACTGCGCCCTACCCGGCACGCTGCCAGTTTTCAATGAAGAAGCGCTAAGAATGGCGGTTCGTTTTGGCGTTGCGATAGGCGCCGAAATTGGCAAGCGATCCGTTTTTGATCGCAAGAACTACTTCTATCCCGACTTACCCAAGGGATATCAAGTGACCCAGCTGGATTTCCCAACTGTGGGCAAGGGCGCCTTAAGCATCACTCTCGCCGACGGTAGCGAGAAGGTTATCGGTATTACACGCGCACATATCGAAGAGAATGCAGGCAAATCGCTGCATGAAGAATTCAGCGGCATGACTGGAATCGATCTAAATCGTGCCGGTGAGCCTCTGTTAGAAATAGTCTCCGAACCAGAGATCACTTGCGCGGAAGAAGCGGTCGCCTACCTGAAGAAGCTCCACACTATCATTCGTTATCTGGACATCTCAGATGCGATCATGGCGCAAGGTTCCATGCGCTGCGACGTTAACGTCTCGATACGCCGCATCGGTGAGACTGAACTTGGCACCAGAGCCGAAATCAAGAACATCAATTCATTTCGCTTTGTGGAAAAGGCAATCCACTCCGAGGTAGCACGCCAGCGGGAAATCCTAGAAGACGGCGGAAGAATCATTCAAGAAACTCGACGCTACAACGCCGACAAAGACGAGACAACGTCGATGCGCAGCAAGGAAGTGGCAAATGACTACCGCTACTTTCCCGAACCGGACCTACTGCCCGTTGTAATCGATGACGAATACATCGCTGCCGTTAGGGCGCAGCTTCCAGAACTCCCGGATGCGCGAGAGGCGCGCTTCATTAAAGAATATTCACTGAGCAATTACGATGCCGGTGTCCTCGTGAGTAGCCGTGAACTGGCGGAGTACTATGAAATTGTCGCGAGAGCTAGCGGCGATTCAAAACTCGCCGCGAACTGGGTCAGCCAAGATCTCCTGGGCATGCTCAACAAGAACAACTGGGAAATTGCAGAATCACCCATTCAGGCTGAGCGCCTAGCAACTCTGATAATTCGCATCAAGGACAACACGATCTCCGGCAAGATTGCCAAGACGGTGTTCGAGACCATGATCAATGATGAATCAGCTGTGGACGCAATCATCGAGTCGAAGGGTCTAAAGCAGGTTACCGACTCCGGAGAGATCGAGGCGCTCGTGCTTGAGGTAATCGAGAAAAACCCTTCACAGGTACAGCAATACAAGGACGGTAAGGAGCAGGTAATCGGTTTTCTTGTTGGTCAGTGTATGCAGCTATCGAAGGGGAAAGCCAACCCAGCTCAGGTAAACGAGTTACTTAGAGAGAARATGCTATGAAGGAAGGTAAAAAGTCGGGWGCACAGAGGACGCAGCAGGCAACTCGAGATGAAGAGTGGTCTGACGAGCGATTGAAAGCCAGTCTCGATGTCCTTCCACCGGAAGGTCTGCCTCGGGATTACAATATTCTGCTACGCGCCTATCGCGGCATGACCGCCGAGCTGTTCGCTAGGTTCATTGTGCTCTATRMAGATGCAGGTCACGACGTTAACGYCAGCCTAGAAGATGGCAGCACCTTTCTGGACTTGGTGTCRCGYCACAGRAAGTCGAGCGAATACGGGGAAATACTGAAGCAGGCTGGTGCTAGCRSGAAGGCGAGCTAGCGCGAGCGCGGCGGGCGTCTACCGGAGCTTGGTTTYCCAGAAGTYCGGCTASTRGGTTTTGCTTTRAATTTTGACGCTCTCTCAAAAKCCGGRGCCTTCGCCAACAGCGCCTCCGCTGGATGAATGCAATCCAGCTTCGCRCCTAACTTCTCTTCGATAGCAGGYAGTAGAAASGAATCATCTTCGCAAGCAAARCTGACCGAAGTACCAATCGCTCCAGCCCTACCCGTTCGYCCTATGCGATGCACATAATCTTCCGGCTCTTCTGGCAGCGTGTAATTTATCACGTGTGTAACGTCATCAATGTGCAATCCACGGCCCGCCACATCCGTTGCGACTAACACCTTTAATTTACCACTCTTAAAGGCATCCAATGTGCGCACTCTTTGGTTCTGTGCGACTTCACCTGAAAGCATGCCGCATTCGATTCCGTTTCTATGCAGATTATCCGCAAGTTTTCTTACCTGATCGCGGCGATTGCTGAACACCATGATCTTCTTAGCCTGTGGCTCGGCAATGAGATTAAACAGCAAATTGTATTTTTCAGCTGTAGTGACGAGATAGACGATCTGATCAACCGCATCCGCCGCCACTTTCTCCGGCTCGATCTCGACCATGATGGGGTCAACTGCCCAGCGCTGTGCGAGCTCTATAATGGCAGGAGTAAACGTCGCACTAAACAGCAAAGTCTGTCGGCATTCCTTCTTTGGGGTGCGCGAAACAACGGAGCGCACCTGCGGAGTAAAACCCATATCTAACATGCGAT
>JAESUV010000221.1 GCA_016762975.1 Gammaproteobacteria bacterium
ACTCTATTTCAGTTCTCAGCGAGGATCATTGGGAAAAAGCAGCGGCGGCATAACCTATGAAGTTAGTCGCAGCGACTTAGTCTAGGCTTAAAGCCTAATCCAAAAAAATCCGCCGCGTATTCACTCTCTAGTGAGGCACGTCGGCGGATTTTTGCAAACTAATTGCAATCAGATTGCAGTGTACTAAATTAGTCTTGTGATAGGGATGTCGTTACCACAGGACCCATGCCAAAGATTTGAACCACGACTTCTTCGTCTTTAGCCATATCGTAGTGATGACCATTCGGCGGTTCATAGATGAAAGTACCAGGCCCAACTGCGGTCATGGCATCTGGATTGTAGGTATCGGATTCGGGTCCAGTGTGTACATACCACGTGCCACTCAAGACATTAATGTAGCGTGCTTGATTGTGATAGTGTGGCCGGCTGCCGCGCCCTGGAGGCCAAGTGATTTGGATAACGTAGATGCCGGATTTACTCGGGTCGCCGTATATCACTGTAGTAATGCTGCCGTCCTCGGGGTGCAACTGATCAGGCGTCGCAACCATGAAGTCATGTTCATCAGGCTCGACTACCTGAGCTGAGAGAGTTTGGATGGAGATAAGTAACCCAGCAAGCAGCATGCTGCCCAGGGTTAGAGTTCTTTTGACTGTCATTATTATTTTCCTCGTAACTGAAAAGTGAGATGCTCAGCAATGTCCCTTCGAATGTCGGTACCTTGGTTAATCCCCTAGGTTGAACCATTAGGTTGAACCAATAGGGCGAACCAAGAGAGCCAAGCAATAGCGTGAATCCATAGGCCGAATAGAAAAGATAACAGGTTTTGCCTGTTAGGCCATACTTATTCAGAGCCAATAGAGTGGGTTTGCGCGCAGGTGAGACTGGCGACTGTTCAACCGAGCGTTGAGGAAAGCTCAGAATAGGGACCGTATACACTAAATTGGATATTTGCTAGGCTCAATCCAGCTTAGACTTACAGCCCTCTGAGCTGTCCAGCATGATTCAGCGGAGCAACAATGAAGAAGAAAAATAATCGCATCAATGGTCGAACCAATGACAGGAATGATCTGTTTGAGGAGAGCCCCGTCAATCCGTCGCGCCGCAGTTTATTAAAGGGTGTGGGTCTCGTCGGCGCGGCTGCAGTTAGTACAATTGCAACTTCCCATGTAATCGCTGCCGATATGGCAGGCAAGAACGGCAATTTAAATACGATCGCCCCGCGCGAGGCACTTGAAGCATTGACCGCGCTGGAGGCGGAGACTCTTGCAGCGATCTGCGATTGTTTGATTCCCTCTGATGAGCATGGACCTGGTGCGCGAGAAGCGCGAGCGGTTCACTACATCGATAAATCCCTCGCGAGTCACAACAGCTCGGCGCGGCACAATTACAGTGTTGGCCTAAATGCCATCAACGAATTTGCACGCAAGACACGTGGTAAAAGCTTTCCCGAATTGCTATTGGATCAACAGAATTCGATTTTGCTAGCCGTACAGACAAATAAGATTTCGGGGTTTATTCCGAATGGCAGTGGCTTCTTCAATCTGCTTCGAAGTCATACGATAGACGGTACTTTTTGTGATCCTTACTACGGAGGCAATCAAGATTTCGTAGGCTGGGATATGTTGCATTATCCAGGTATACGCCTCGGTGCAAGCGAGGCAGATGTAGCAGCAGGAGCAAGTCTGCCGCCGAACCATCAATCAGCCTATGACCACAGCACCTACACAAAACTAGCCGATAATGCATCAAAGGATGTCGCGGGAGGTGACGGTTATGCCTAAGCGACTAGCAAAGACGGATGTTGTGATCGTGGGCATGGGAGCTGCTGGCGGCGTTGCCGCTCTACCTCTGACCAATGCCGGACTGAAGGTTGTCGGCCTCGAGGCGGGAGGCTGGTTAAGCCCGCGCGACTTCGCGCCAGATGAGCTGCGCAATGGCTCGCGCAACTGGCCGCAGTCAGTGCAGAAGGCGGCGAGCGAGGCTCCGACGGTGCGCGCGACATCAAGTGATACTGCCATTCAAGGCGGACACCCGATGATGAATGCGGTAGGTGGTACGACTATGCACTACTGGGCGCAAAGTTGGCGCTTGAATCCTTGGGACTTCAAGGTAGTCAGTGAGACGAAGAAACGTTATGGGGAGAATCGTATTCCTGAAGGCTCTACTGTCGAAGACTGGCCCTTCAGTTATGAGGAGCTAGAGCCTTACTACGACAAGATCGAATACACAGTCGGTATTTCTGGTCAGGCTGGCAATGTGCAGGGCAAGAAGAACACCGCGGGAAATATATTCGAAGGGGAACGAAAGCGCGAGTATCCAATGAAACCGCTGCGTAGTTCACCTTTTACAGACCTAATGGGTAACGCTGCGCAAAGTTTGGGTTGGAATCCGTTTCAGGGTCCGGCAGCTATCACCACAGAACTCTTCGACGGTCGGCCGCCTTGCCAATATCATGGCTTCTGTAATAAGGGTGGCTGCCATGTAAAGGCAAAGAGCTCCACCGCATTCAACGTGATTCCCAAAGCAGTGGACACGGGCAATCTCGAGGTTGTGACATTTGCCCGCGCTACGCAGATAGTTGTCGATGACAACGGCAGAGTAACAGGTGTCGACTATATCAAAGGTAATGAGACATTCTTTCAGCCAGCGGATGTTGTGCTGCTCGCCAGTTATGCTTACGAGAATGTGCGGCTGTTGCAGCTTTCCAAGTCTAGAGCTTTTCCGAACGGCCTTGCCAACAATGCAGGGCAAGTGGGGAAGCACTATATGACCCATCATCAGGGCGCACCTGTCACTGCACTCTTCGATAGAGACTTGCACAATTGGTATGGTCTTCCAGCTCAAGGTGTCGCTATCGATGAGTGGGCGGATGACAACTTTGACCACGGTGATCTGAACTTCATCGGTGGCGCAAACCTATGGGTGCACACCGATAGGAGACCAATGAGCGCGGCGAAGATGCCTACCTTCGGTGAGACAAGGAATTGGGGCTCTGACTGGAAGGCATTTATCATGAAGAATGCCGACAGAACGAATACCTCGTACATACAAAAAACGACACTTCCCTACGAGGGTAATTATTTGGACCTCGACCCGGTTGTGAAGGACCCTCTGGGCTTTCCCGTAACTCGCATCACCGCTCGCTATCGCGATAACGAAAAGCGCATTGCCGCTTTCTCCCAAGAAAAAATGGAGCAGTGGTATCTAGAGGCCGGCGCCATCAAAATTGTGAAGTACGGGCTGGGGAATACAATGGGTGCGACCACGCACGCTTACGGTGGAACACGCATGGGATTGAACAGTGCTTCCAATGTGGTGGACGAGTGGGGCTTCTCACACGAGGTGCCGAACCTTGGTATTTTAGGCGCATCGGTAATGGGTAGCAGTGGGTCGCGTAATCCRACTCTTACGGTGCAGGCACTTTCTTGGCGCACCGCAGAACATYTAGCGAGYAACTGGCGTTCGATAGTTGGATGAYCATCGGATTGATACAACAGCAGMAAWMTCTGAGCGCTATCAAAGTWGGAACGYTTGATGAGTGCTAGCCAAGAAAARATACCYATTCTCGATGCGATGCGATTTGTCGCCGCGCTGACTGTAATGCTGGTCCACTACGAACTTATYATGGGGCATTTTGTTCTCTATGGTACKGCGTCGACCAGCGCGTTGTCYTGGTTCTTCGTACTGAGTGGYTTTATTCTCTCCTACACCTATCCSACCGTGCAGGGYTCRGYAATCTATAARCGCTATTATTTGCACAGGGTAATACGAATATTCCCAGTCTAYGTGCTTGCGGTTCTTGTTTCTTCACTGTTCGTATCCACGGCCTACTTAAACMTTGGTGAGGCTTTTTTTACAGAAGTAAACCGGCCGTTTGTGCTGAGRTATGATYTGCCAGAACCCTTGGATTTTTCCTTCTGGACSATGGCCACYTTRCGCCATCTCACGTTTACYCAATCCTTGGGCAGTATTGAGACGYTAAATYTGGTGTTCAACGGTCCTYTGTGGTCTCTTGTGTTGGAARTGYATTTCTATCTCTGTTTTCCTCTRTTGCTAATCCTRCTTCGAAAAATCGATACTAAAGTTCGAGTTGCATTTGCATTTGCTGGCTTCTATCTGCTGCARTTTCTATTGATCCAAATAAATCTACCGGATGCRGAGCAGTACAGCTTGTTGAATTTAAATATACCTGTTTACACGAATCCTCTCATTCGAGGCATCGAATTTATTCTCGGTATGCTTGTGTACAAGGCATTTGTTCTCTATCCGCATAGAACCAATATTGAGGATAAACAGACCAAGTGGACGGCGGTCTCCGCTGCCGTAGTTGGCTACGTTGCATCTGTCTATCTGGCACATACCTATGTGCCGTATCAGTACAGTATGTATTTTGCGACAGTGCCGTCGGTTTGTTTTTTGGTCTTCGCGCTAAGTAGAATGAACTGGCATGCAAATGCTAGTGCTACCCGTCTATGCGTATTGTTAGGTGGTCTTAGTTATATACTTTATTGTTTTCACTGGCCGCTGATGGAGATGTTGCAGTTCTTCAATGTTTTGCCCGATTCATTGCCGTTTCCATTTAACCTAGCGCTGGTTGTGGCTATTGTCGTGGCTGTGTCCTACTTCATCTATCGATTTATCGAGACACCACTTCGCAAGGCTCTATATCGTAGCTTCGATATTCCCAAATAATTGGCATGGCTGAGGAGGCGAAACGTCAATCCATGAGCGCGGCAAATCAAAATAGTATTCCACCCCCTCTGCCTGGAAAATCTAAGGAGCAAGCACAGGCGTTGTATGGCCTTCTTGTGCAATTAGATGAGTCGCAGTGGTGGAGCGCCGGTAAACTAGCAGCGGCGCAGTTGCAGCAGCTCAAGAATCTAATTAGCTATGCCACTGCCCATTCCCCGTTCTACCGGCAGCATCTAGCTAGCATCGATGTCGCGAATCTAGAGCTTGAGTCGCTCCACGATTTACCCCTGCTCACRCGCGCTCAGTTGCAGGAAMATAATGCGGCGATCGACTGCGCCCTGTTGCCCGARGCWCACGGAGTCGTGACYGARTCGATGACMTCGGGTTCYACTGGCTATYCGGTRAAATTCCGCACYACCGCACTGACCTCSAYACTCTGGAAYGCGATCAATATGCGCGAACAGCTWTGGCATRATCGYGAGTTCGAYAAGGTCTCTGCCTCARTACGTTGGCATRSKGAYGCMATTGGCTTGCCGCCNAAAGGGNGTGGAGTTYGAGAATTGGGGAYTACCCATGTCKCTATTTCRCAASACAGGRCGTGGMTACTTYCTRAACAGTAGCACTGACATCTKCACTCAGATTRCYTGGTTACARAAGCTGCAACCAAGCTACCTGATGACGCATCCTTCGAATCTRMGWGCWWTRATGRWGCAGCTGCRTASTGAYGGRRCTACACTTCAGGGRCTCTTGGAAGTGCGAACGGTTGGYGAGAGCATYAGTGATGARYTGCGAGTTGATGTGGYASARCAGCTCAAWGCCAAGCTSGTCGATTTGTAYAGYAGTGAAGARCTYGGYTATATGGCRRTTCAGTGTCCTGTCCAGAACCATTACCATGTTCARTCGGAGAGCCTGCTYCTSGARGTKTTGCGCGAAGATGGTAGCKCCTGTGCGCTCAATGAGCCGGGAAGRATCGTYGTTACGAGTCTACGMAAYTATGCGACCCCACTTATTCGCTACGAGATTGGTGACTACGGTGAGCTAGCCGGGCCTTGCAGCTGTGGTCGTGGACTGCCAGTTCTCAAGACGATACACGGTCGAGTGCGAAACATGTTGCACCATCCCGATGGTAGTAGCAGCTGGCCGAACTTCGGTTTCAGAAAATTCATGCAAGTAGCACCACTTAGGCAATTTCAAATTGTGCAGCATACTCTGGATGAAATTGAGTTGAAGATAGTAGTGGATGAGAAACTAACGCAGGAGCAGGAAATCCAGATCGAGGAAATCCTGAGAGCGAGCCTCGGCCATCCCTTCAGGGTGAAACTCAGTTATCATGCGCAACTTCCGCGCAGCGCAAGCGGTAAGTTTGAAGACTTTGTTTCAATGTTGCCTGATAAATAAAAAGAGTACGAACAAGAATAACTTTCCGATAGGTTCAACATGCCTGTAGATATCACCAAGAGTCGTCACGCACTCGCGTTCATCGTTTTCGTCGTGCTTCTGGATGCTATTAGCTTCGGCATCGTTCTCCCAGTAATGCCGAAGCTCATCATGAGCCTGACTGACGCGACTCTTTCTGAGGCGTCAATGATTGGTGGCTACTTGATGTTCACCTATGCCAGCGTGCAATTCTTTGCGGCGCCGATCCTCGGTAATCTGGGGGACAAGTATGGACGTAGGCCGATACTGCTGTACACCTTGGCAGCGCTGGGCGCCGACTACCTGCTTATGGCATCCGCGCCAACTATCCTGTGGCTTTTTGCAGCTCGCATTATCGCCGGCGTCGCGAGTTCATCTTTCTCTCTTGCCTATGCCTATGTGACGGACATAACACCCGAGGAGAACCGCGCGCAGCGCTTCGGCATGGTCGGCGCCGCCTTCGGAGGAGGTTTCATTCTAGGTCCGGTTATAGGTGGGCTGTTAGGCGAGTTTGGCCCACGTGTTCCATTTTACGCGGCGGCAGGACTGGCGTTCGTTAATCTGATCTACGGTTATTTCATGTTGGGGGAATCACTCAGCAAAGAAAACCGACGCGAATTTGATATCCGCCGTGCCAATCCTATCGGTGCGGTGCTACAGCTGAGGAAGTACCCCGCGATATTCGGTCTGGCGTTTGCCTATTTTCTCTACATGATCGGGCACCTGTCTCTGCCCAGTACCTGGACCTATTACACCATCGAGAAGTTTTCTTGGTCGGAGAGTCAGATTGGGCTATCGCTGGGCTTCGCCGGCGTATTCATGATTATCGTGCAAGCCGGTCTCATTCGTTGGGCGATACCCAAAATGGGAGCCTATCGCGCGGGCGTTCTGGGCATGGTGGCGATAATTATTGGATTCTGTGGCTATGCGTTTTCTGCGCAGGGTTGGCAGATGTACCCTTGGCTGGCGGTGGCTGCGCTATCGGGTTTCGTTACCCCAGCGTTTCAGGCAATCATGACGAGTCAAATTCCCTCGAATGCGCAGGGCGAACTACAGGGTGCGCTTAGCAGTCTCAATAGCATAACATCCATACTAGGGCCGCTATTGATGACGCAGCTATTCGCTGCATTTACCAGTGAGCAGTCATCGATCTATTTCCCAGGCGTCTCGTTCTTTACAGCGGCCGTACTCAGTTTGGTGTGTCTTGCTATTTTTGTTCCTGTGGTAAGAAAATACGGTCTAACTACACTCGGTAAAAAATAGTGTGTTTCCTGCTGGACTCCAAAGCGTAAGTACAGTTCTTCACTTTAAGATTCTTGCGATAGCAGCGTACCGCCAAAAACCTATGCAGCGGATGATGTCAATCTTTCGGCGCCGCCGGAGTGGCAGGAAATGCGCTTACTTAATATCGTACTGGATCAGCATTTGCTGGTAAAGGAAGAGGGTAGATGGCGACAGCTCGACCCGGATAGTTTAGAGGCACGACCAACACCTAGTGACGCAGACTTGGCTATCTTTGTGGAAGACGCAATTATTCAAGATCCCTTACGCTACGGTGAGTTGTTACCCGGCGAGTACTATCCCTTTCGCACATCAACAGGAGTCACCATTACAGTAGATTGGGATTTCTTGTCGCTTCATCAGCAGGGTGCAGACACGCGGTGGATCGATAGGATCTACAGTATTCACTATCTACAATGGAACGGTATTGCTCTTCTGGATACGGTTTTGGGTGTGGTTGGACTCATTTTGCTGTTACTGATGACAGTCACAGGATCGGCGATGCTTCTTAGGCGTGCAGAATAAGCCATGCTTTCGCCGATCTAATCCTCTTCGGGGAAATCTGCTTTTAACTGCAGAATGCTCCCATTTGGGTGTGCATCTGAGGTGCTTTTTCTGCCCTTGAATCCGCCACCCCTTTATGGCCCCAGCCTAGACGATTCGGCGTGTTTGGCTTGACASACCCYAACCCAAGTGGTTATATCGTGGCTCCTTKGGGAGAGAATTTCCAATAAAACAAAAAGGTAGAATTATGAAGATTCAATGGCTGCTTCTAGCGACCGCAGTGCTCCTWGYAGGTTGCTCACCTGCTGACACAAGCAATMCAYMAACTGCTSAMGTCGCTCAGGCTGCWGAAGCTYCRATGAGCGATATTCCTCGTACTCCAAACGGAAAGCCTGATTTTAATGGAATCTGGCAGGTACTGATGAATGCCAACGACAATCTTGAGCCAGCCGCACCTAGAGCAGCTTATCAGCTTGTTCCAGGTGACTTCGTGCCGGTGCCTGCTCCCAGCATTGTTGCGATGGGTGCAATTGGCGCGGTTCCAGCTAGTTTTGGCGTAGTGGAGGGTGGCACAATCCCTTACAAGCCTGAAGCATTAGCAAAGCGCGACGAGAATGCAGCAAACTGGCAGTCAATGGACCCTGAGGTTAAGTGCTATATGCCGGGCGTGCCTAGAGCCACTTATATGCCTCATCCATTCCAGATATTCCAGAGCGAGAGTGCTTTCTTCATAGCCTACTCATTTGCTGGGGCGGTACGTAACGTATTCCTTGAAGATCCAGGTCCTGCACCACTGGATTCTTGGATGGGTCAGTCTTATGGGTACTGGGATGGCGATACTTGGGTAGTCGAAGTAATCGGTCAAGATGATCGCACATGGTTCGACAGAGCAGGTAATTACCATACTTATCAGCTGAAGGTTACCGAGCGCTACACGTTGGTTAGCGAAAACGTTATCGAGTACACGGCTACTATGGAAGACCCTGATATCTTCGAAGAGGCTTGGACTATCAAGATGCCTATCTACCGTCGCCTAGAAGAAGGCTACGAGCTACCACAATTTAAGTGTGTAGAATTTGTAGAAGAGATGATGTATGGCCGATACCGTAAGGGTAGAGAGTCTGAATTAGGCTTCTAGGATCGATTTTGAATTAAAAAGGGCTCGTTTTGGCGTATTCCGCTTGGAAATACCCAGAGCCCTTGGTTAGAATGTGGTCGTAGACCGCTTAATTGAAATTTTGATGGTTTGAGCGCGGAATGAGCCAGTTTCACTGGATTTCAGTCCAATAAGCTCAGACATTTCAAGTTATAAATGGGGTAAATTGTATGAAAATTAAACTACTAGCATTAGCAGCTGTTACTGCGATCGGTGTTGTTGCAATCAATCAGCCTGCAGCGATTGCTCACCATGCATTCTCTGCTGAATTTGATGCGAACCTTCCAGTTCGTCTTGGTGGTCCAATTACTCGTGTAGAGTGGATTAACCCTCACACTTGGATTCACATCGAAAATAACGACCCTGAAGCAACTCGCGATCCGGGCCCTTGGATGGTTGAGGGCGGTACGCCAAATACGCTACTGCGTCGTGGTATTAACCGTAACTCACTAACACTAGGTGAAGATATTGTTGTTACTGGTTACCAGTCTAAAGATAGGCTGTGTGAGCCAACTTGCCGTGCGAATGGCCGTGACATCACTTTCCCTGATGGCCGTAAATTGTTCATGGGTTCATCCGGTACCGGTGCGCCACGTGATGGCACTGATGCTGCAGAGCCGGGTCAATAGTTAGCGAAAGTTAGCGAAAAGATTTAAAAATCCCGCTCTAAGCGGGCTTTTTTTTGCCTAAATTCCTTGCTCCAAATCCTTCGTTCTAGCTCTAAGCGGTAACTTTAAACCCTATCTTTAAACTTTGTCTTTAATCCTAGTCAGTTACAGCCTGCAGTTCTTGTTCTAGATTCTAATTCAGCGACTTCATACAGTCTCATTTGAATCGCCTTAGGGCTAGTCAATTACCGTCTTTAATTCTCGTTCGTAGCTGCCGCCATCACGAAACACAGTAGAGTTCACATAAAAGCCAGCCGAGTTTAATTGTAGCGTGATGGTGCTTAAGCCACGGTTTTCCCAGAACCAGCCGTGGATGCCTGTGAAGGGAGCATGAAAAGAACCCATGCGGCTGTCGCTATTGCCTTGTTCGAAACTTTCGGCATATTCCTCGCCCAAGCCTGCGGGTTCGGCATGCATGTCGTAGTACAGCTCACCATCGGCTACCCAGCTGAACAGCATCGATGAGTCCTTATCTAGCAGGTACTTATACTCAACTGATTCGAAGGGGCCGAGGATAAATTCCACGGAGTCAGTCTTATGCACTTCGAGCTGCTCCTCGAATGGATTCTCGTCGAGGCCGAGTACGTTCAAGCCAAATAGCTCGCCTGTGCCGAGTGGGTCAGAACCAAACTCGGCTGGCAGGATGAAGCTAAATAACACTAGCAGCGCAACCACAAAAGATAGGGCGGATGCGATAAGAATATTCTTCGAAGAAGGCGGCGAGTTGCTATCTATATCGGCCACGATGGGTCTCCACTATTTTTGGAATGATTGAGTAAGTTATGAATCTAAAAAGCGGGCTGGAACAGATACGCGCAGAATTGAAAGCCTGCGAGTAAGAAGCCACCGGTCATCAGCGCCGTATTTGTAACAAACGAATGCCGCAGAAAGCTGGAGCTAGTCCTCCAAACGCTGAGAATTAGGAACACTGCCGACAGGGCCAGGATCTGTCCAATCTCAACGCCAATGTTAAAACTTATTATATTGGTAACTAGTCCATTCTCGGAAAGGTTGAATTCCTGCAACTTGGTGGCAAGTCCTAGGCCATGAAATAGACCAAATACAAATACAGCCACTTTGGTATTTGGCTCGAAACCGAAGACGCGCTTGAATCCGTCGATATTCTCGAAGGCCTTGTACACGATAGAGAGTCCAATAATCGCGTCGATGAAATAGGCATTTACCTGCAGATTGGCCAGAACGCCCAGTAGCAATGTGATGCTGTGGCCGATGGCGAATAGGGTGACATACTGCACAACATGCTTGGGGCGATACAGGAAGAAGATAACACCCAGCAGAAATAGCAGGTGATCATAGCCGGTGACCATGTGCTTGGCGCCTAGATAAATGAAGGGACCAATAGCAGGGCCATCAATCGCTTCGACAAAACTAGCGTCGCCGCCCTCGATGGTGTGGCCGAAAGCATTCAACGAGAAAAGAGAAGCGGCGAGAAAGAGAAGCTTTGTGCCTATTGCCAATATTCGTTGCGGCGTTAAAAAATTCATTGAACTCTAGTCTTCGTCGTCGAAGCGATTGAGGATGTCGGGGTTATAGGCTTGATGGCAGGCAGTGCAAACGCTGTACAACTGAGCGCCGGCCTGAAAGAAGTCTTCTTCATTCTGGGCAGCCGCAGCGTCCATCGCGAGGATGCCAGCCTCACTTAGCCCGTTGGCATAGATCATCCAGGCATCGTTATCTTCTGCTCTACCTGGAAGCGCAAGCATATTGCCGGATTCCACTATCACCGCTGCTTGTGCGCGCACGTAGGCCCAGCCTTCATCCGTTGTAGGGTAAAGCTCTTCATAGCCAGATGCATCGAGAATCCAGCCGCCCGAATCCCAGAGGATATCCGAAGCGGGCTCCAAGACTAAATTCATAATGTCCGTTACGTTCAAGCTAGTGTTGTAGGCTGGTCCGTCAGTTGTAGCGCTTGTCTGTGTTTCTTCAGGTGCAGAGCAGGCAACTAGAAAGCCGCCTACTAGTAGAATTAGTGTGGTTTTACGCAATGTGCTCGCCAAAATATGCATGTCTTAATCCTGCGCCGAGGCGCCTTAGTTTGCGGCTGTCCCGAATAGCATAACCTAGTCGTTTAGGAAGTATCGGGATTTAATATCGCCGGAATTAGCTGTTATGATACTCACTGATACAGCAGTAGTTAACCGGAAGCAAAGTCTGCACTAATTTGGGCTTTTATTCTACTTCGGGCGAGATGAAATTGACGCCTAACCCCTTGGATTGCCGAGCTATGAGCAGATTTTCTAGAGCATTTAACATCAGATCGTCTGCGATGCCGCAGCTGCTCTGTCTTCTATTCACGATGCTTCTCGGCAGTGCAGTTGTAGCGGAGATTCATATCCAGAAAACACCCGACGGTGGTGTGCAGCCGCGTTTATCTGTCGATGAGAGTGGCAATATCCATCTGCTCTACTTTAAGAAACGCCTTTCTGCCCCGAGTGCGCGGGAGGGGAATCTCTACTACCGTCAGTATCTACCGGAGCAGGATCGTTTCGGTCTGCCCGTTAAAGTATCTAGCAAGGCCTATGATATTCGTACCTTTTCTATAGCGAGAGCCTCCATGGCAGTCGGGGGTGATGGTCGAGTTCATGTGGTGTGGTATCTGCCGGGCGATAATCAATACTACTATTCCCGCTCGAATGCCGAGCGATCGCAGTTCGAGGCGCGTAAGCCTATCGTCGACGAATTCGGTGAGGGCCTCGATGCTGGCGCCGATATTGCGGCGTTAGGATCACAAGTTGCAATCGTTTGGGGCGCGGGCGCTCTGAGCCGTGAACACGAGCGGACCGTGTATGGACGACTCTCTACTGAT
Source organism: Gammaproteobacteria bacterium (assembly GCA_016762975.1). Lineage (GTDB taxonomy): Bacteria > Pseudomonadota > Gammaproteobacteria > Pseudomonadales > Pseudohongiellaceae > UBA9145. The sequence continues at coordinate 12,545 of JAESUV010000221.1, forward strand.
TCTGGCGCGACCTTTAGTGATGAGTTGCAGATGGGTAATAAGGAGCTAGGCGCCTGTGCCTGTTGCTCCCTAGCTACAAATTTTGGTGCTGAGAATGAGCTTGCGATCGCCTACCGTTCTGCTATCGACGGCGTGGGTCGGCACATGCAGGCGCTGACCGTGCAATTTGCAGGAAAGGCTATTCAGGAAAGTGACTATGCTGAGTTATCTCCATTGCAGGAATGGGATCTCTCTGCTTGTCCACTCAGTACCAATGACATCACTGTCGATACCGAGGACAATCAATGGCTAGTCTTCGAGACAGAAGGTCGCATCAATCAATTGCAGCTGGGCACGGGTATTGATGCGACGCCTGTGGCTGATCCCTTCATCAAAACCCGTCAGAAGAATCCAGCGGTGGCCATCAATTCAGAGGGTGATCGCTTGATCGTCTGGGGCGAGGCAATTAGTCACACACGCGGTGGTAGGCTTAATATGCACTTGTTCGCTGATGACGGATCAGACAAGGGTGCGGAGTTTGTAGAAGAGATTTCCATCCCTAAGTTTAGCTTTCCGGCCACGGTAGTCTTGCCTAGTGGAGACTTTCTCGTTCTTTATTGAGATGGTTTTGACTAACGCTATTTGAATGTCTAGTTTGGCGCGTTCGAATTTCGAATCTGTTGGCGGATCAGTTCATTTTCTAAATCGTTAAATTGCCGCTCGCTCTCCTTTAGGCTTCTTATCTGTTGATTCTGTAGCGCGTTCTGTAGGCGCTGCCGTTCACCATTCTCAAGCGCATTGAATCGGTTATTCGATATCTGGCGATTTATTGCAGCCGTGCTCGCTCCACTAGCGGCGCGTCCGCCTCGTAGCCGATTGAAGGCATTAAGTACAAATTGGGTTCTGCTGCGCAAGGAGTTCTCGCCGCAGGTAAATTCGATAGAGACTAATCGTTTTAACATCTCTTCATTATGCTCGGTGGTGGAATTCGAGCTTGATGCCATGCTCTGATCGACGTACTCATCCCTCCAATTCTTTAGTGTGCGGCACTGTTGAAGATAGTTCGTCATCAACTTGCCATCTATAGCGTTGAGGAAATCATCGCAGGCTGCCGCAGAATCCTCGTCGGAATCCAAGGCGGCGAGACAGTCTCTCGCCTTCATGTCCAGGTTGATTAGGGCCTCGCTGCTGGAGTCGATACTTTTCTGGAAGTCATTCTCTTGTGCGGAGGATAACGGGAAGAGCGACGCATAAAACAATGCTAACGCGAGCAAAGGTGTTCGCGTTAGCAACAAATTTCTTGTCAGCTTAGCTCTCATAGATCTTGAAACGTTTATCCCATTTCTTAAACCGTTTGCGGCAGTACTTTTCTAGCTTCTTGTGTGTGGAGAAGAAAAATTCGCTAGCTTCCTTGATGGACTCATCGAACTCACAGAAATCGTTGTCGTATTCGCGACACACCCAGGGGCGCGTTTCGTAGATGCCACAAACACCATGCGGCAGTAGGTGGCTACAGTTTGTCTCTATATGTAGAAACCAACCATCGGCATCTTTGAAAATATTGATACCTTCGTGGGATATCTGCCAGAGCAGGTGGTCAAAATCTTCCTTGGTTTTCGGAGTAGGGATTTTCTGATTAATCGAGTTACAACAAATAGACTTAGTACACTTTGAGCATTTTTTATCGAGGGCTACCTCAGTTAGTTTGCCGTCTATTTCTACTTCAACCACTTTTATCGAATTCTTAGCGCCCATATTCCAACCCTGTAAAATTCCCGTACTTACTCGACTGATGTCTCAGTTCGTCGAGGGTCAATTCTAACACTGCTTTTGGTTGAATTAGTACGCTTCATTGCWAGGCCTGCATTGCTTTACATTGGCCTCAATGCTCGCCARAATAACGCCTCAYTTTAGAGGAATGCGCWYATGTCTCTCTCTACATTTTTGGCTAAATWTCTWGCCARTCTTTCATCTCAGTCAGTTCGTCAATCGYGCTCAATCACTGCGCGSTTTAGAACAYTGTTGTGTTTGAGTCTRGCGGGCGTATTGCTGTCTTGTTCTAGCGAAGAACCTATCGCAACCTCAGCAAGCGGTAATGCAAGAGGCAGYGAGTCGGGCAGCRTCGAGTCAAGMAATGGYATGGGAATTCAGCTACGAGCAGTGTCAACTCAGCCCTGGYTGGTAACCGGAGGCGATGTRTTGGTRGAGGTYAMRATTGGTGCATCCGTCAAYTCTGCACAGCTTTTGATGAGCCTTAATGGTAGCAATATTAGCGACCGCTTCAGAGAGACTAAAGCCTCGACCCTGCAAGCATTGCTGACTGACCTGCCGGAAGGAGACAGTACTTTATTGRTAGAGCTTAGTGGCTCGCMGTTTAGCRAGTCGCTTRAGCTKACTAACTACCCACAGAGTGGGCCGATTATTTCTGGGCCTCACGAGCAGCCCTACGTTTGCCAGAGYGAACAGTTCGTGACAGTGGCAGGAGACACRCTSGGWAKTGCGCTGGACTTGARCTGTACGATTCCGACCCGTGTTGACTAYGTTTATTGGTCAACTCTGGATGAGGTGTTCAAGCCCTTGCTKCTTGCGGCTGAAATYGCMTTRCCGGAGGACTTAGGCCTCATTACTATCATGGGGCGGGTCGATCAGCCCTATATTGTSCGMGTCGAAACGGGCACGGTGAATCGGGCGATWTATGAAATAGCTATGCTGCACAATCCGCTTGGCAGTTCCCGTTTCTTAGATCCTTGGAACCGTAGCCCTAACTGGAATGATAAGTTGGTGTATACCCATGGCGGAGGTTGTCGTGGGGGTTGGCATCAGCAGGGAGACAGGACCGGCGGTGTAATGCGACGTGGCCTATTCGAGCAGGGCTATGCACTGACATCGGCGACGCTGAACGTATTCGGCCAGAACTGCAATGACTTGCTAGCCTCCGAGACACATATCATGGTGAAAGAACGTTTCATCGAACACTACGGTGAACCGGACTACACGATTGCGACTGGTGCCTCGGGCGGTTCCTATCAGTCGCATCAAACTGCTGACAACTACCCGGGTGTGTTCGACGGCATCATTGTTTCTTCTAGCTTTCCCGATGTAACGACGGCCACCA
>JAESUV010000005.1 GCA_016762975.1 Gammaproteobacteria bacterium
AAAGAAACTGTATTAGGCAGCGCCATGATGTTAGCGGGTGAAACCTCGCGTCTGGTTGCCCTTCGCGTTGCAAGCAAGCTTGAGCAGATAAAGTTATCTTTACCCGATGGCGTTATTGTTGAAGCGGTTTATGATCGCACTACCCTTGTCGATAAAGCAATGTACACAGTACAAAAAAACTTGCTTGAGGGGGCGTTGCTGGTCGTTGCCATACTCTTTTTATTACTAGGTAATATACGCGCGGCATTGATCACAGCAGCGGTTATTCCCCTTGCGATGTTAGTGACGATAACCGGCATGGTACAAACTCGCGTCAGCGCTAACCTGATGAGCCTAGGCGCTCTTGACTTCGGTCTCATTATCGATGGTAGCGTAATCATCATGGAGAATTGTCTGCGCCGCCTAGGCCAACTCCATGACAATGAAGCCAAGATCAGTTTGCAAAAACGGCTTGAGACAGTTGCCGATGCAACAATTGAAGTTATCCGCCCCGCGCTTTTTGGCGTATTCATTATTGCTGCCGTGTACATCCCAATACTCGCTCTCACTGGCGTCGAGGGGAAAATGTTTCACCCAATGGCTATTACAGTCATCATCGCGCTGCTTAGCGGCATGTTGTTATCAGTTACTTTCGTCCCCGCATGTATTGCCCTATTTTTTAGAAAACCTGTTCGCGAGCGTGCCAACCCGATTATGGCAGGGGCAAAATGGCTTTATCGCCCCCTGCTTAATTTCTCCCTACGCTTTCACTGGCTGGTGTTACTGCTGGCAATTGGAGCAGTAGTCTGGTGCGCCAATCTCGCCACTCGCCTTGGCTCGGAATTTATTCCCAATCTGGATGAAGGCGATATCGCCATGCATGCATTACGCATTCCCGGCACCTCGCTCAATCAGGCAATTAAATTGCAGCTGCAACTAGAAAATCAGGTACGGACCTTGCCCGAGGTAGAACGAGTCTTCTCTAAAATTGGCTCAGCCGAGGTGGCAACTGATCCAATGCCGCCAAGCGTAGCAGATACATTTATCATTCTAAAACCGCGAGATCAATGGGCCGATCCCAACAAACCCAAATCACAGGTCGTCGCTGAACTGGAACAAATAGTTACGCCTGTGCCGGGTAACCGCTATGAGTTTTTACAGCCTATCCAAATGCGTTTTAACGAGCTACTTGCCGGTGTTCGCACAGAATTGGCAGTAAAAGTGTTTGGCGACGATTTCGATCAACTCATAGCATTGGGCGACGAGTTAGAAGCCGCTGTCGCCAGCGTACCAGGTGCTGCTGATGTTTCGGTGGAACAGGCAACTGGGCTTCCTGTGCTTACCATTGAACCTATTAGATCTGCTCTCACGCGTCACGGTGTGACCCTCGAACATCTGCAAGACACTGTTGCCACAGCCTTGGGTGGCGCACGAGCTGGCATCTATTATGAAGGCGATCAACGCTCCGATATTGTGGTGCGACTACAATCATCGATGCGAGAGAATCCCGATGCCTTCGCCAGCCTTCCTATAGAAGTGCGTGGAGGCGCAATTGTTCCTCTGGGAGAACTGGTCACCTTTAGCGTCGAGAATGGCTATAATCAGGTTTATCGCGAAAACGGCAAACGCCGTGTAGTGATCTCCGCGAATGTAAGAGGACGGGATCTAGGCTCGTTCGTTGCCGACGTCCAACAGGCAGTTGAAGCCAACGTCGAAATTCCCCCCGGATACTGGGTTGAGTACGGCGGCACCTTTGAACAGCTCCAATCGGCAACCCAGAGATTGACCATCGTGGTACCTATAACGCTGCTGCTTATTATCACTCTTCTCGTCATAGCGTTGGGCTCGTTCCGAGATGCTCTTATTATATTCAGTGGCGTTCCACTAGCTCTCACAGGCGGTGTGCTGGCTTTAACTATGAGAGACATCCCCCTTTCAATTTCGGCTGGTGTGGGCTTTATTGCACTCTCCGGTATAGCCGTACTGAACGGATTGGTTATGGTCTCGTTTATTCGAAAAATGATTGATGATGGCGCTGACGTATTTACAGCGATTCACGATGGTGCGATGACTAGGCTAAGGCCGGTGCTCATGACCGCTCTGGTTGCATCGTTAGGGTTTGTACCGATGGCGATTAACACTGGAATAGGCGCGGAGGTACAGCGACCGTTGGCGACAGTAGTAATCGGAGGAATTATTTCTTCTACGATACTCACACTGCTGGTGCTGCCAGCGCTGTATCGCTTATTGCACGGAAGAGCTAAACGAAAATTAACACCGAGTCCGACGCGACTGGAAGCAATATGAATGCTCCAATAACATTTCTAGTGTGCACATATCTTGAGGCCAGGCGATGGAGAAAATACCAAACCACGCTTAGTGTGCCTCGTGGTATGTGATTCCCACGCTAACAGTGTTCTTAGTATTTTCTATTCTCATTCAATAGATTGGCTGCTGATTAATACTGATATGTTCGGAGTTCATCCCGGCAGCTTGTCGTTGCGTATTTCAGTTTCTAGCAATAAATTAATGACTTAAACGAATTAGCAGCGCCCGCTTTACGGACGCCCTAAATCTTCACTCACCCATAGCCGCAATATATGTAAGTCGCAACTCCTCTGCCAACGGTGTAATTCCAACCGTGACTAACTTGCTTGGGCCAGAGACGGCTTCGATAGAGTTGTTACGGATCAAGTAACGCTGCACCGACAACTCACTCTGCCATGTCTGCTCGGTATCAAGAGATGCTACCCTGTCAAAGGCAGTGTAAAGAGCCTCGCGAGTTGCAGATGTATTCTCCCTGCGAAATTCCTTAGCAGCATGCGCCAAGTTCTGCAGGTGATTAAAGTCTGCTTTTGCTAGGCTCTGATCTGACTGTGTAGAAAGTAGATCGAGTGTGTTGCTGACCGCACTACTCAATTGCGCCTCTGCACGAAGATAGTCGGCAATTACTAATTCTAATGATTCAGCAGCTATGAACAGGGCATCGGCATGAGCTATCAGACTGTCTCTCTCGCTTGCCGACATTCCAGTCGGCGGGTGACGCAGTGCACTGGCGTGTCTGAGTAGCTCGATGTGTTCATGCTGCAAAAAATCGTAATGGGCAACCGTGCCATTACTGATTCGTGTCATTTCTCCACCGATGCGAGTCTGCGCTGCCGTTACTGTATCGAGCGCATCAAGATACGCCTGGTGATGATCATCGGTTTCGGCCGAAGCCTGACTGGCAAGCAGGCAAGTAGAAAGAAAGGTAAATAGCAAGGCTGGCAACGACCAAGCCCTGCTCTGCTTGGATTCAAATACTAAACGTTTCATCTTAATGTCTCCCCATTTGTCTGGTTTGATCGGCGCTCGCGCCATGGTGCTGGGCATGATTCATCTGCTGGCCCTGCTGCTGACCCTGCTGCTCACCGTGATGCATTTGTTGCATCCGCTGACGCATTTGCTGTTGCATCCCTCCCATATTGCCCATGCGAGAGGACATACCAGCGAAGGCCTCACTGCTAAGAGACCCGAGGAAGCTTACGATGTCTTCGACATCGGCATTGCTTAGCTTACGTCCTCCGTTAACTTGCCCCATCTGACGCACTGCCTCCTCCAAGGAGGACACACTGCCATCGTGAAAATACGGAGCTGTTAGCGCCACGTTATTCAAGGAGGGTACTTTGAATACCTGCCGATCTTGCTCACGCCCAGTACGCGCAAATAGACCCTCGTCCAGTGAAGCTATCATCGCCGTATTGGACAGAGGTCCTACGCTTCCCATTTTCTGATAAGAATTACCACCGATGTTGATGCCGTTATGGCAAGAGGCACAGCCCACCTCATTGAATCGCTCCCAGCCACGTAGCTCTTGTTCGGATAAGGTAGCAGCACCGGTGCTCAGGTGTTCATTAAAGCGTGAATCGCTGCGTGTCATATCTCGGGAATGCTGAGCGATGGCGTTGCCTAGGTTAGCGGCGGTGAGACCATCGGGGTATATACTTGCAAACTGATCAGCATAGTGAGGAATAGTCGCCAGATTTTGAAGTACTACCTCCAAATCATGGCCCATCTCTACAGGATTGGTGATCGGTCCCAGAGCTTGGCTATCCAGATCGAAAGCCCGGCCATCCCAGAATTGTCGGAAATTGAATGCTGAGTTAAATACCGTCGGGGAGTTTCGTGTACCCCGTAACCCACCGACTCCCACAGATACTCTGCTGCCATCGGCGCCGCCCATCATCCCCGTATGACAGCTGCTACAACTAACCGTGCCACTACGGGATAATCGGGCATCATGGAACAATTCAAACCCTAGTGCTTGCTTGGCGGGGTCTGATGAAAAACTCTCTACAGGAGGAATAGGACGGTTGGCAGTATTAGCCAGGGTGTGATCAGCTGCCGCATTAATCCAAGAGGCTTCTCCTCGTGATTGAAGGAAATCTTGATAGGCCCCATCAACCTTTTCATCGGCTCGGCTGACCATAGCCAGCAAGCTGAGAGACAATATTCCAATGCTACGCTTTATCATTACTAAACACTCCTTCTATGGTTCATGGAATTATAAATTCTGATGACTCGTATTCGAACCGGTTTAAGTCAACATTCCTTCGCCTTCAATTATAATGTGCTATCACTGGGTTCGTTTATCAATGTGACATATTGACGCGGTGAAAAAATCTGTTCTAGTGCTTCTACTGCTGCAGTTCTTCAGCGCGCTCTAACTGGCGAGCACCGGCCAAGATACCAGACAGAGAATAGTTACCCTCATGACAGGCGAACTCATAGATGCGGTCATCTGGTGAGTTCCTGTAGAGAATTCTTTCACCAGTGACAGCTTGTGTGTAAGCCTGCGGGTCAACGAAAGTGAATGCGTACAGGATCTCATTGTCACCAACAAGTGTGTAACGCTCTTCTAACTCGAAGTCTTCCGATAGAGTCACTGACCTACTAGAAGATTGCTCCGGTCGAAAATTTTTGCTGCGCACCACCAGCGTGTCATCTTCCCACTTACCGATAGAATCACCCATCCAGTTGCGCACGCCATTGTCAAAGTGCTCATCGTCCAGACGAATTATTCGAGCATCGTTTATCATCTCTGTCATGACCATGACATAGCCTTCGGTCTGAACAATCATCAGATTCGGATTCATCATGATTGGCGTTAGCGACGGCACCGCTGAGCCGAACACAATACAGCGACCCGATAGAGGCTGCCCCTCGGGGCCGTCAGTATCTGCTAGCCCTGAAGCTTTGCGCCGGGCCGTGAAATCCTTAAAACCCTCTCGCTTTGGTAGCCGACCACTGGGCGGGTCAACGATCACGGACGTCCTGTATTCTCCGTTAATTTTGACAAGCTCCGGCTTTCTCCAATGTGCGAGAAAAGTATCATTGGCTTCCTGACCAATGCGAGCTCCCGCCTCTGGTGCATCTCTGTCAGGATCCAGCGGGACATCTGCACGCTCCAGTCTTGCCTGCATCCTACGTTCCAGTTCGACAACTTCTTCTTCGGTGTAAGTCTGTTTCATACCTAGGTCCTTTCGACGTTGGAAAGGAGTTGTCGATCCAAATAGCCAGGTGCCTTGGAAATCGGGCTGGCCGTGTTCCGTTCGAGGCATTATCCAGTCAGAACTCGTAGTGTCCCTCAGCGATTGAGAGATTCCTCCCTCGGACTGAGCAAGTCCTGTCATTGGCAACACGCTACATGCAAGGCAGACAAATAAGGTCCTGTACATAATTCCCTCTCACTTTGAGTGATTTTGAGATACAAGGAAATTATAAGTGTCGACAAGCGTGTAGGGATGGGACAAATTGCCGCATGAGGGTGGGAAAAGGCCGGATTTGCTTGATCTAAATCAACTTAGGGGCCGACTGGGGCAATCAAGTATGCTAACTGCGCAGCTTGCAGCGACAATGCGTTGGGGAAAACGAGGGGCCGCTTAGCCCAACTCCCTGCAACTACATCAACGCCAACTCCATAAGAAACCGATTCGACTCCGAAATCGAATTCTCCATATCCACAATTAACGCAGATAAATCTCCCTCAGTAGTCACCAGCTCAGAACGTAGTGAGGCAATGGCCCTGCTATTCAAATTGTGTTTCAGAAAAAGCACCTGATCTCGAAACGCATTTACAACTGGAAGCATTTTCGATTCGGCGGCATGCATTGATGCAACTAATTGTTCGTAGCGAACGCGTGTTTTCCTAAGAGTATCTGCACTCGAACTACGTAGAGATTGGCTTGTGTAAAGCTCAATTCAGCCATCTAAGCATGGAAAATTCGGGAGGAAGTGGGACCAAAAATGGCGTTATTTTAATTGATGGCTCTCTAGATTCCTCTAGAACAGCAAACTTTCGAACAGTTAGCTGTGACCCCCGGCACGGTGAACAACCTGCCCTCTAAATCCGTCAATCAAAGCTTCTCTCTCCTGCCAGTTACTCCAGAAATGATCACATCCTATTTTTTGATTAAAAGAGTTCAGGTAACAGTATTGGCCTATTGAGTAATAGCTATATCTACCGAGTGCGACCTGTGAAGCAGACCTTGCAACAACTTCAGCTCGAGATCTCGGAGATATTCCGCGACTTAAGCGTGGTAATTTATGAGGCTGAATTAGCGGAAATAGAGAACAGGTTCAGTAATACATTGAAACTGTCGTAGAGATTACGTGGATACAAATTCAAGGAGCTGGATGTGCAAATTTACGTAAAAGACATAATGCAAACAGAAGTGACAACTGTTCCTTGCACCTCCACAGTAGAGCAGTCGGAAACGATCATGCTCAACACCTATAGGCCCTGCGTTCCTGTGATTGACGATCAAGGAGATTGTGTTGGTGTATTGAGCCATAKCGATATTTTGCGAATTCGAAACGACAAAAAARATGTCRGCAGAACCTATGTACAAGAAATCATGTCACGTAACATTATTTCTGTCGGGCCACGAAGCTCTGTCGACAACACGATGCAATTGATGCTCGACAATGGCATCCACCACATCCTAGTACTACAAGATAAAAAGGTCTGTGGAATTGTTTCGGTGACAGACATAATACAGATCGACAAAGCCCGAACTTACATTCCGGTCGCGGATCCTGAGCCTCACGCCACTACACACTAGTCGATATTCAACGCGTAAACTGACTATTTCTCAGCTCCGGCCCTGTCTGACACCCAATTAACGGTGTCGCTAGCCCGAGCGCACGGTTCCCCCCTGCAGTCCTTTGCGCTTAACACACGTCAAATACTTAGGTTTCTTTTCCTGCGGCCTATTGACGCACATCAACTCTACTTAGGCTAAGATTCTGTTACAGTGGATCCATTGCAATACATGGGCCCGCTCTTCCTGATCCAATGCGCGAACTGCTCGAACAGAAAAACACAACCACTACAGTAGTCTACCTACTGTTGTTTGTGCTGCTTGCGCTGCGCGTGGGCGGTGCTGTTAGCCACTATTGCTTCGATGGACAGGAACCGCCTGTCAGCATCCACTTTGATAATCTTAATGGTCATATTGAGCACGGAGAAGAAGCCGGCCATACAAATATTGAGAAACAAGTTCTTTCTGACAACCTAGTTTCCAAGATCTTCGATATCGACTCTCTTCTCATCATCGTTAGTTTGTTCTTACTCTGTCTGCTGCCCTTACCGAAAGCTCAAGCTCGGTATCAATATGTAGACAGGAAAATCAGCAGCCTCAAGAATTACCTTCCGCCACTGCGAGCACCTCCCCTAGCATCCTAAGCATTTCGTAATTAGATACAGTCCTTCCTCAACTGACTGATTTGATTTGTGCGTGCGCGCACGACTTAGGAGTTTAGAATGAAAATTTGCAAACCATTGACGGTGTTTTACTCCGTCGTCGCTCTGTTGTTAGGAAGCTGGGCTCACGCCGCTCCCGATGACGGCGTTAGCCTTCCTGAGGCGATTCGATTAACACTGGAAAACAATCCACAGTTTCAAACCTATCAATTACGCGCAGACGCACTCCAGGGAGAGCTGCAAACCGCGCAACTAAAACCCGGGCTTCGTCTCAGCAGCGAGATTGAGAATGTTCTAGGTACTGGAGATCTCAACTGGTTTCAGGGAACTGAAATTACCCTCTCGCTCTCACAAGTTATCGAATTTGGCGACAAACGTTCGGCCAGGACGAACGTTGTCAATCAGCGCCAGAACGTCTTGCAAGCGGAACAACAAATTCTTGAATTGAATCTGCTGTCGGAGGTTGCGACTCGTTATATCGAGTTAGCTGCTGCTGAAGAAACGGCTAGTCTGTTAGAGCAGTACACACAATTGGCTTCAGACATACTCAGTAATGTTTCTGCGCGTGTCGATGCTGGCAGGACGCCAGAGGCTGCCCGATATCGAGCCGCGGCAGCACTCGCTCGCGTCGAACTAGACGCACAGAGCGCAAGTTATCGAACCCAAGCAGCAAGCATAAGCCTCTCGAGCCTCTGGGGTGGGCTTTCTTCACAGCACCAGAGTCAGACAGAACTAATGCAGATCGTTGAAACCGCCGACATGCAATCACTTCTCGCTGCGCTTGAGAGAAATCCGGCAATACAGGTGTTTGTTACTGAAACCCGACTGAAAGAAGCGGAGCTTCGTCAAGCGCGCAGTCAACGCAGTAGCAACATCGAAGTTGGCGCGGGCCTGCGTCATCTCGCGGAACTCAACGATACAGCAATCACGTTTCAGCTCAGCATGCCTCTATCGACTAAGCGCCGAGCACAGGGAGCTATCACTGCTGCACAGGCAAATTTATTGCGTGTCGACAGCGAAAGAGAGACAGCAGTACTACGCATGAAGGCACAGCTGCTAACACTGGAACAACTACGTCTACTAGCAGTCAATGAATTCACCGCGTTGCAAGACTTAGTCGTTCCTCAACTTAACAACGCACTCGCTGCAACCCGAGTTGCCTTCGAGAATGGCCGCTACAGCTATATTGAAATGAGCGCGGCGCAGAAGGAGCTTTTGGATTCCCAACTCGCACTCATCGATGCAGCCGCACGCTCCCACCTAATCCGAATTGAAATCGAACGACTAAGTGGCGAAACACTTGGTCGTTCATCAGGAGAAACCTCACAATGAATTTCCTCAACAACACATTCAAGAATAGCCTCTGCATCGGCGTTGTCTTATTCATTGCCAGTCAGACATTTGCGCAGGAACACGATGACGAAGAAGATAACAAGACTGGTCCTCACGGTGGCCGTCTACTAGAAGCCGATGGCTTTGTCGTGGAATTGACTGTCTTCGAGCAGTTAGTCGAACCCCAATTTCGAGCCTGGGCATTCCTTGATGAAATCGAGATAGCGCCAAGTGACTGGCAGATCGGCGTTGAATTAACACGATTGGGTGGCAACACAGACAATCCCAGTTTTGTTAATAACGGCGAATTTTTTGTCAGCAGCCCCATAGCTGAACCACACTCATTCGATGTCCGCGTGACTGCGAACTATGCCGGTAGTAGCTATCACTGGGATTACGAAAGCCCTGAAGGTCGTGTCGACTTAAGTCCGCAGCAGGTAGCCAGACTAGGCATAGTTACGCAGGTGGCGGATGCACAATCGCTGCTACAACAGGAACTTCTGTACGGGAAAATCACTCCCGATCCCAAACTTGTTAGCCATATAACAGCGCGCTATCCCGGCCTGATTCGTAGCGTCAGCCCAGAGTTGGGTGACTACGTGAATCAGGGCGACCTTGTTGCAACCGTTGAAGCCAATGACAGTCTGCAAACCTACGAGATCAGGGCGCCGATTAGTGGCACTGTTATTGATAGCCACGCTAACCCTGGCGAGTTTGCCAGTGATCAGCCGCTACTGACGATTGCTAACTACAGCAATGTCTGGGCCGATCTCAATGTATTTCCTTCAGAGGCTCAGCGCATTCGCGCAGGCCAAGAAGTGAGTCTGCGCATGGGCGAACTGAGCACGAGCAGTACTATCCGCTACCTGAATCCAGGCGAAGGGCTTTCACCACACGTTATCGCTAGAGTGCCACTTGCAAATCCCGATCTTATCTGGACCCCGGGGCTATTAGTCGAAGCAGATGTAACTGTCGCTAAATTCGATGTGGATCTAGCAGTCGAAAACACAGCCCTGCAAGATTTCCTAGGCCGTCCTGTCGTGTTCATCCAAGTGGGTAACAGCTTTGAGGCGCGACCCCTGCAATTGGGTCGCAGCGACAGACGTTTCACCGAGGTATTGAGCGGTCTCAATAGAGGCGACATCTATGTGGTTGCGAATAGCTACTTGCTGAAAGCAGACCTGGAGAAATCCGGCGCCACTCACGCACACTAGGAGATTGACGATGATAAATTTTATTCTGCGCTCTTCTATAGAACAGCGCTGGCTCGTTTTGGCCATCACCCTCGCGCTCAGCCTGCTTGGTGTCTGGAATTATTTCCAGCTGCCTATCGATGCCGTACCCGATATAACCAACGTGCAGGTTCAGGTTAATACCGAGGCACCAGGCTACTCTCCACTGGAGGCCGAACAGCGAATCACCTTTCCAGTTGAGACGGGGCTTGCCGGCCTGCCCAACCTCGCCTATACCCGCTCGCTTTCACGCTATGGCCTATCGCAGGTTACTGTAGTGTTCGATGAGGGGACCGACATTTATTTCGCACGTAACCTGATCAGCGAAAGACTCGCCGTTCTAAGCAGCCAACTACCTGACGGCATCAACCCGGAGATGGGGCCGATCAGCACAGGACTCGGCGAGATTTTCATGTACACGATCTCAGCTGAAGACAATGCGTTACAGCCAGATGGTTCGCCCTACGACAGTACAGCCCTAAGAGAGATACAAGACTGGATAATTCGACCGCAGCTAATGTTGGTTGATGGGATCAATGAGATTAATTCCACCGGAGGCTATGAGAAACAATTCCACGTCACCCCCGATCCTACCGAGCTCTTACGCTGGGGAATAAGCATGCAAGATGTCGTAGACGCCCTGCGCAATAACAACAGCAATCGGGGCGCCGGATATATCGAAGCGAATGGGCAGCAGCTCTTGATTCGCTCCACCGGACAACTCAGCAGCTTCGAGGATATCGAAAACGTGCCGTTAGCGATTCGTGGTGATGTGCCGATTCGCATCGCAGACGTAGCCGAAGTTTCCATCGGCAGTCAACTGCGCACCGGTGCCGCAACACGCGACGGTGTCGAGACAGTACTGGGCACTGCGTTCATGCTCATGGGAGCGAACTCAAGAACGGTGGCTCGCGATGTTGCGTTGAAACTGCAAGAAGTAAACGCATCCTTACCGAAGGGCGTGACAGCCGAGCCGGCCTACGATCGAACTGTGCTCGTCGACAAGACTATTAAGACCGTGCAAGAGAATCTTCTCGGCGGGGCCTTACTGGTAATCAGCGTATTGTTTCTGATGCTAGGGAATTTTCGCGCCGCATTGATCACCATGATAGTGATCCCCATCTCTATGCTCGGCACATTTACCGGCATGGTGACCTTCGGTATATCGGCTAACTTAATGAGTTTAGGTGCATTAGACTTCGGAATCATCGTAGATGGCGCAGTAATCATCGTGGAGAACAGCGTACGTCGCCTCTCCGAAGCTCAGAAACAGAACAACGACCTCTTGTCACGAGAACAAAGACTGCGCGTTGTATTTGACGCAACCAATGAAGTTATTCGTCCTAGTCTTTTCGGTGTCGGCATTATCACCTTTGTCTATCTGCCGATCTTCGCGCTAACCGGTATCGAAGGAAAAATGTTTCACCCTATGGCGATCACCGTAATCCTCGCACTAACCACCGCGATTATACTCTGCTTCACCTTAGTACCAGCGGCACTTGCGATTTTTATGACTGGGAAAATTTCGGAGCGCGAGAACATTCTCATTCGCGGCTTAAAGAAAGTCTATCGACCATTGCTACTTTTCTCATTGAAACTGCGCTGGCTAGTGATAGGTGTAGCGACCGCCATCGTCGGCCTTTGTATTGCGCTCGCACTAACTTTGGGAACTGAGTTTATCCCACAGTTAGATGAAGGCGATATCGCCATGCATGCTCTGCGCATCCCCGGCACCGGCTTGAATCAGGCAGTCGAGATGCAACGTGCAATTGAAATCAGAATCTCTCAGTTCGGTGAGGTCGATAGAGTGTTCTCAAAAATTGGCACACCGGAGATCGCTACCGACCCCATGCCGCCCGGGGTCGCCGATACGTTTATTATGTTAAAACCAAACTCACAATGGCCTAAGCCGAGCAAGACCAAAGCTGAATTTATTGCGGAGCTAGAGGAGGCCATGTCGGAGATACCTGGCAACAACTATGAGTTCACCCAACCGATCGAGATGCGATTCAACGAGTTGATTTCGGGAGTACGGGCCGATCTCGGAATCAAGGTTTTTGGTGACGACCTTGATCAACTGCTGCGGTTAGCAGAACAAGTACGCGAAATAATAGAGCCAGTGCAAGGCGCAGCCGATGTGCAGGTTGAGCAAGTAAGCGGACTCCCAATCCTGACCATCGTGCCGAAGCGCGATGTACTAGCTCGATACGGAGTGAACATTAGCGACCTGCAGGAGCTCATTGGCACGGCCATGGGTGGCCAGCCCGCCGGGCTAATTTTTGAGGGCGATCGTCGCTTCGAGCTCATAGTTCGCCTTCCAGAGGAGATGCGTACAGACTTGTACCGGCTCGGCCGCCTGCCAGTTCCTACCGCGTCATTCACTGATGGGCCCGGTTATGTGCCGCTATCGGAAGTAGCGACTATCGAATTGACTACGGTACCGAATCAGGTGAACAGGGAAAATGGAAAGCGCCGAATTGTAGTTACTTCGAATATTCGAGATAGAGATCTTGGGTCATTTGTCGAAGAGGCACGCCAGCGCATAGATGCTCAGCTTCAGCTTCCTCCGGGATACTGGATCGAATACGGCGGCACTTACCAACAACTCGAGTCGGCACGAGAACGCCTATCCCTCGTTGTACCCGTCACGCTCGCTATCATCTTTGGCATATTGCTCATGGCATTCAGCTCTTTCAAAGATGCACTAATCATCTTTACTGGCGTCCCGCTGGCGTTGACCGGCGGCGTGGTTGCACTATGGCTTCGCGACATGCCGTTATCGATATCGGCCGGTGTTGGGTTTATCGCGCTCTCGGGAGTTGCCGTTTTAAACGGACTTATCATGCTCTCATTCATAAGCAGCCTCCGTGACCGGCGAGGCAACCTTGTGGATTCGATCATCGAAGGTGCAATGACTCGACTACGCCCGGTATTAATGACGGCACTTGTCGCGAGCTTAGGGTTTATTCCAATGGCTCTTAACACTAGTATCGGAGCGGAAGTTCAGCGGCCACTAGCCACCGTGGTTATCGGCGGCATTATTTCGTCAACGCTGTTAACTCTGCTCGTACTGCCTGCGTTCTATCGTATTATTCACTGGCGTGGCGCGAAAGCGGCCTAAAGGAGAAAAGAAGGTAAGATAGAGGAGGGCTGGGCTTGAGACGGGCTAGCTTGCCAGGCTCAATAAGCTGAGTAATTAGTTTGTTGAGCTTTGTAAACTATTGTGAAGAAATTGTAGCCGTGCGCTGAAGTTGTCACTGGCAGCAATTTCTTCACCGTAGTCGCGCTCTAAAATTTGCAGCGCGCTCATTGCACTTTCTCTCTCCTGTGCACGAATCAGCCAATTCACCTGATAGAGACCAACCCGCACATCCGGTCGCAGGCGAAAGGACTTCGCTGCCAAGCTCACAGCTGCAGTAAAGTTTTCTGTAGATGCCTGCAACAACGCTTGATAAAAAACCATATCTGCTTGGCTCACCGCGTAATTGGGATTCGATACGAGTTCATCTAGCACCAGTTGGACTTTTTGGATCGGAGCACTCGGACACCTTCCCTCGATGATGCCGAACACCAAATTGTTCAAGGAAAAAACGGCAGCATAGTCGTGAGGTGCTTCACGCCCTTGCCTACTTAGAACTTCGTCTTCGGGGGGTTCTCCGCTTGGTAGGATGCAGGAAAATTCCAACCATCTTATATAGGGTGAAATGCTCAACCGTTCTGGATCTATGACTGTCATGTGATAGTCGAATGCGGCTTGAATCTGCCCGGCGATACTGAGTTTCTCGACTAGGTTGGACTGCGCTCCTTCCGAGGCTGGATGTTGTTCGACCGCGGCATAGGCCTGATCTAGGGCGCCGCCCCACAGCGCCGTCTGTCGCACAGTTGTGATCGACATGAAGGCTACTGCGATAAAAGCGATTACTATCACGGCATTTCTCTTATTGCTATCTAGTCGCGGAAGAACATCGCTTATCAATACCACTAGTGCAAATACCGGTCCTAACAGCGGTAGATAATTTCGATGTTCGAAATAGTATTCCAGTGGAAGAAATGTAGACTCCAGGGCATGACCTGCAAAGAACCATAGAACAGCGAATGAAAACAGTGGCCACTGCTTACGCTTAATCAATCCGATGGCAATCAAGCCGAAGATAAGCACGAGACTCAAGACTAGCGAGAGGCCTTGCGCATTAGAAAAATCGTCATGGAACACCCCATAGTAGTTAGGTAGCAACACGGCGATGCTCGCTAAATACATTGCTAGCACTGGAAACTGCGTTAAGACTCGCTCGGAAAAGCTAAACGGTTTTAGGTTATAGCCTTCTAGTGTACTGGGCATGATCAAAATCATTCCCACCACGCCAATTAGCACCGTCCCTACTAACAAGCCCTGACGAAATCTCAACAGCAGTTTTGGCTGCTCGCTACTTGCGAACAATGTGTACTCAAGCGCGAGTACGTAGAGATAGATCAATACGCCATTCTCTTTACTCAATACTGCGAGGAGTGCAACTGGAACTAGGCCTATTAACAACAGACCGATACCGCGCACGTTCTCGTTTTGTATTATGAGCTTCCGACCCAGCAGATAGAATAAGATAGAGAGCAGGCTGAACGTTGCAGAGAGCAACGTCATCCTCTGCACAACATACAGGACGGTAGAAGCTTGAATGGGATGCGCGAGCCAGATGAAACTGATCGCCGCTATAGCAGGAATTGGAAGCGCTTTCCCCCGCCACTGTTTCCCTATTAACACGCAGCACAGAGCAAGCAGACAACCGTTAACGAGATGAATGAGGAGGTTTATGAACTTGAAATTACGAGGGTCTGGCCAGGACTCGTGCTGAAGCAGGAAGCTGAATATTGAAACAGGCCTGCCAAGTAGGCCAGCGAAACCGGTTGTCGCTAGGCTAAGAATGTCATTGAGATTTGGATTCGGCGGTAGTTGATTAAGGACATTAAGATTTGGCGTATCGTCGAGCAGAAAAGCACCACTCAAGCCGCTCCAGTACATTGCCATCACAACAAGTGCTAGAACAACCGTCAGTCCAGTCGCGATAAATACTTGATTTCGAATCAGGGGGCCTCGGGCACTTTCCTCGAATAGACGATGGAATCATAGCGCATCTAGGCGAGGATAGCAGGACGAAGGCCCTTGGGAGCTAACGTGCGAGCATAGCCACTAGCAATTTAATTTGCGCGTCGTCTAGACGTTTGCCGAATGCAGGCATGACCCCAGCTCTGCCCGTCGCAATCGACGCCGTGATAGTGTCTAGATCACCGCCATAGAGCCAGATATTGTCGGCAAGGTTCGGCGCACCCAATAGCGGATTGCC
>JAESUV010000143.1 GCA_016762975.1 Gammaproteobacteria bacterium
AAATTTCAGTGTTGCCGTAGTTAGAGAGGATGAATGCATAGGGTGCACCAAGTGCATTCAAGCCTGCCCCGTCGATGCGATTCTCGGCGGACCTAAACTAATGCACACGGTAATTGCGTCCGAATGCACAGGCTGCGACCTTTGCGTCGAACCTTGTCCTGTAGATTGCATTGATATGGTTAGCCACATAGCACCCTCACTCGTCCACACGACAGCCGTTCATTTCGACGAGCGCAGCTCATCTGGATCGCTCTTATGAGCATCCTAAAACAGCTCGCATCGAGAGGCTTCGGCCGCGACCGGGTGTTTGCCAGACGTACTGTCGGCGGTATYCAGCCTCTGCCTTTTAAAGAACATTCTTTGCGCTCGCAGATAATGGCCACACCGATTCCGCCGCAGTTAACTATTCCAATTGGTGTTARTGGYAGCGGWGYAATTACYCTCCTAGTCARTATCGGAGACCAGGTGCTTAAGTACCAAAAATTGGCTGTTATAAGCATTGCCGAAAAAGGCTGYTCKGAGGTGCCCGTGCAYGCTGCTACTTCGGGTGTGATAACTTCGATYGAAAATTCGATTGTTGCWGATCACTTRSAKCAGAAACAATTGTGCATARGCCTCGCCACAGACGGCCTTGATGAAGMGTTGCAACTCGASCCTCMMSCMAATTATTCGCAGCTGCCTAACGCCGRCMTAGTTTCCCTAATTCGTGACGCAGGGATCATTGGCATGGGAGGCGCTGGATTTCCTACTGCWGACAARCTCAGTRGTTTWGGCGAATCGGCGGTCGAGTTTCTCATCATAAACGCGGCSGAATGCGAACCGTACATCACCGCAGATGAAGCGCTRCTCAGGGARCGCGCCAATAAAGTTGTGTTAGGTGCTGMTATTTTAAGAAAGGCYTGTGCAGCACGGCGTTGCATAATCGCTATCGAAGACACGAAGCCAGACGCAATAGCCGCRCTCAAACAAGCCCTGCTAAAACAGRCAAATCTAGAGCAGAGCTGCGARCTCGTGCTTATACCCAGCAAATACCCCGCAGGNYYYSRAAAGNCAACTCATTCAATGTGTTACRGGCATAGAGATAGCRACAGGTCAGCACCCCACTGAGAATGGCRTRGTAATGCWCAACGTCGGCACTGCAYATGCYWSCTATGAAGCAATAATAGAGGGRAAGCCCTGCATYAGYCGAKTCACTACYCTGTCTGGTCAGGCACTGAAGACACCGAAAAATTTTGAAGTGCTCATCGGTACCGCCGCAGACTTTCTATTCGAACTCTGCGGGATCGAGGCTAACAAGTCGCAAAAGAGCATTGTTGGCGGCTCACTGATGGGGAGTAGGCTTGAAAGTAATAAAGCCGCTATTTGTAAAACGACAAACTGCCTCATCGCGGCTAGTGAAAATGAATTTTCGGCTCCAGTAGCGGAACAGGCCTGCATACGCTGTGGATTCTGTGCGGACGCCTGCCCTTCTAGGCTACTACCACAACAACTCTTAGCATTCAGCAAATCATCAAATACTGCACAGCTACTTGAACATGGCTTGCTCGACTGCATCGAATGCGGCGCCTGCGACTACGTCTGTCCTAGCCATATACCCTTAGTGAGTATCTATAAAAAGAGCAAGGAACTCATTGAGAGCCGCAGCCAGAGCTTGGAGCACAGCAATTACTGGCAACAAAGATTCCAATTCCGTCAATATCGATCGAAAAAAGAGAAAGACCAGGCGCTGTCGAGAAAAACAGACGCGCCTACATTATCTGCACAAGTAACCAAGCAGACAGCTAAGCCACAAAAGGGGGAAGCAGACTTTATCTCCAAAGAGCAAGCCAGCCGAGATATCGCCGCGGCGGTCGCTCGAGTCAAAGCCCGCAGAGAAGAGAAGAGCAAATGAGCAGTCTACAAACCGGCGCCCCCTTCCAACACAGCGGTAGAAATATTGCCCAACTCATGCAAACACTGCTGTGTGCGCTGCTTCCTGGAATCCTCGCCTCACTCTGGTTTTTTGGTTATGGGATTTTAATCAACATTGTCATCGCTATTACATTCGCCGTATTGGCCGAAGCGGCAATGCTGCGACTACGCAATCGAAATTGCCGCCCCTATCTATCTGACAGAAGTGCTCTGGTTAGCGCTCTACTCTTCGCCATCGCCATCCCTCCCGGATCGCCTTGGTGGCTTGCGGCACTTGGAATCGTGTTTGCAATAGTGATTGCTAAGCACCTGTATGGTGGGCTTGGACAGAATCCATTCAACCCAGCGATGTGCGGCTATGCAATGTTGCTACTGGCTTTCCCTCTTCAGATGACTGGCTGGCATATCCCTAGCGAGGTAATCAACGGGCCACTGGCCGTTGATAATATGGGCCTAGTACTACTAACTACTGAGCGAGATCTGCTAAGCCCATTGAGTTGGGGCGGGTTCAAGCAGGCGCTATTACTCGCCTTCCCTTTCGCCGCATCAAGCGCCATCAACATCAGTGACTATATCGATGGACTAGCAATGGCTACTCCCCTTATCGAATTCAAGATGGCCGGCAACAGTGCGATATTGGCGGCTAGAGA
The DNA here is from genome assembly GCA_016762975.1 of Gammaproteobacteria bacterium. GTDB lineage: Bacteria > Pseudomonadota > Gammaproteobacteria > Pseudomonadales > Pseudohongiellaceae > UBA9145. The sequence continues at coordinate 2,562 of JAESUV010000143.1, forward strand.
ATCAGGTGCCTCCCTATTTTCTCGAGAATCAAAGACGGCTTGGGAAATAATCAACATCGGTTACTTGCTAGGCGGTCTATTCTTACTCTACAAAAAGATAATTAGCTGGCACATACCGCTGGCGATCATCGCAACAGTATTCGCCCTAGCCGCTCTATTTTATGCCCCCGGCAGTGCCGCGATTTACGGCACGCCCTATCTTCATCTTTTTGGCAGCGCAACCATGATAGGCGCATTCTTCATTGCCACGGACCCAGTTAGCGCCGCCACCACACGGCCAGGCAAGCTTGTTTACGGCATCATTATCGGAGTGTCTATCTACTCGATACGGGTATGGGGCAGCTATCTCGATTCGATCGCTTTCGCTGTATTGTTTGGTAACTTCTGCGCGCCAATTCTAGATCAATATTGCCGACCACGAATCTTTGGACATAAATTGCGCAGCAAGTCCGGCAGGTCAGGCTCAAGCGAGGCACCAGAAAAATCGTGAGTGAACTAAAATTACAGGCAGAAAGAAAAGGCATGGTTTGGGAGAACAACCCAGTACTGATACAACTACTAGGCCTTAGCCCAGTATTGGCCGTATCTAGCACTCTTGCCTATGGCATTGGACTCGGTGTCGCGACATTTATTGTCTGCGTCCTTTCCTGCCTTACCGCCTCGCTATTAAAGGGGACTATTCCTCGAAAGTGGCGCCTCGTTTGGTATATGTTAATACTCGCCAGTTACACTACCGTTGTAGAAACAATAAGCCAACTTTACTTCTATCCGCTATTTTTACGACTTGGTATTTATCTACCCCTGATCTGCTGCAACGTGGCTATTTTAATTCGCATGGAGACGTTCGCCGCACAATCCCCCTGGCCGGCAGCTACGCTAGATGCTGCGAAAACCGGATGTGGATTCCTGATCGCTCTGGTTCTACTCGCAACTTGCAGGGAGTTATTGGTCAGCGGGACCCTCTTCGCGAACTGGCAACTGTTACTTCCCGCGAGTAGCGAGGCCGCCATAGCAGCAAGCAACCTAGAGAACAGCCAGTTCTTTCGATTCGCCAATACCCAGGCAGGGGTTCTCATATTATTAGGCTTGCTAGTCGCATTTTTTAATTTACTCTCACAGCGAACAAACAACTCTCTATTGGATAATTCACAAGAACTTATTCCAGCCAAGAGAGCACGAGTTACCGGCAGGCTAAGCAAAGAATGAACAAAGAAAAAAGAACAGAAATTTTTTCACGTCTTAGGCGTGAAAACCCAGAGCCCAAAACCGAGCTAAAATACAGCAGCACATTCGAGCTGTTGATCTCGGTAATTCTTTCAGCACAGGCGACGGATGTCAGCGTCAACAAGGCAACGATAAAACTCTATGCGGTTGCAAATACTCCCGAGAAAATATTTGCACTTGGTGTTACCGGGCTAAAAACGTATATCAAGACGATAGGCCTGTTCAACACTAAGGCCGTCAATGTCATCAAGACCTGCGAGATGTTAGTTCAAGAACACGATTCGGTGGTGCCGGACAAAAGAGAGTTGCTAGAAGCGCTGCCCGGCGTTGGGAGAAAGACTGCAAATGTGGTACTGAACACCGCGTTTCGTCAAATCGCCATGGCCGTAGATACACACATATTCAGAATATCGAATCGTACTGGAATAGCACCAGGGAAGAACGTGTTGGAGGTGGAGCGCCGGCTGATAAAATTAGTGCCAGAGGAATTCTTGCTCGATGCTCATCATTGGCTAATATTGCACGGGCGCTACGTCTGCCTAGCACGCAAGCCCCGTTGTGGAGCCTGCGTTATCGAAGACCTCTGCGAGTTTCGCAAGAAAGTCTACGCCGAATAAGCCAGCCACCTTGGCAGATATAACCGCTTACAACCGGCCTTTCTCTGCGGCGATTCTGAGTCGCAAGGCATTCAGTTTGATGAATCCTTCCGCATCGCCCTGATTGTAGGCACCTGCATCATCTTCAAAAGTCGCGACACCTTCATCGAACAGAGAATGCTGAGACTCTCTGCCAACGACCATTACGTTGCCCTTATAAAGCTTAAGCCTTACTTTGCCGTTTACGAATTTCTGCGACTCATCGATAAGAGTCTGCAATGCGTATCGCTCTGGAGAGAACCAATAGCCGTTATAGATTAGGGTCGCATAGCGCGGCATCAGTTCATCCTTCAGATGAGCTAACTCACGATCGAGGGTCAAGGACTCCATCGCACGGTGCCCTTTCAACATAATAGTGCCGCCGGGAGTCTCATAACAACCACGCGCCTTCATGCCCACATAGCGATTCTCAACTATGTCTGCCCTACCGATTCCGTTTGCTCCACCGACGCGATTGAGCTCTGCTAACACTTGAGCTGGAGACATCTTCTCGCCATCTATGGAGACGATATCGCCACGCTCATATTCCAGCTCGATATAAGTCGCAACATCCGGTGCCGCTTCCGGAGATACAGACCAGAGCCACATATCTTCCTCTGGCTCGTTGCCCGGGTCTTCTAATATATCGCCTTCGTAAGAGATATGAAGTAGGTTCGCATCCATGGAATAAGGTGATTTCGTTCCACGCTTCTTCTCTACGGAGATGTTGTTATCCGCGCAATAGGTAAGCAATTTTTCACGCGAAGTCAAATCCCAGGTACGCCATGGCGCGATCACTTTAATACCTGGGCTAAGCGCATACGCGCCAAGTTCGAAGCGAACCTGATCGTTTCCTTTCCCCGTCGCTCCGTGAGAAATAGCGTCTGCATTAGTTTCAGCAGCGATCTCTACTAATCGCTTGGCAATCAATGGGCGGGCGATGGCAGTACCTAACAAATATTCGCCTTCATACACGGCATTTGCACGGAACATCGGATTCACATAGTCACGCACGAATTCTTCGCGTAGGTCCTCTATGTAGATTTCCTTAATGCCCATGGCTTCGGCTTTCAACCGTGCTGGCTCGACCTCTTCTCCTTGGCCGATATCGGCAGTGAACGTCACCACTTCGCAGTCATAAGTCTGCTGCAACCATTTCGCGATTACCGAGGTGTCGAGCCCCCCTGAATAAGCCAAAACTACTTTATTTATATCTGACATAACGAAACTCCAAACCCCTATACACTCTGGTTACAACCCAAAACAACTCAACTATCAAAGCACCGATTCGCGCCTTCAAACTGAAAGATAGTTTGCAAATGTATCAAGGCTAGAGATTGCAGGCCTTGACACGAAAAAGGACGCGTATTCTAGCACCAACCACCACCGCTGATCACTACTAACACGCTAATTCGAAAATATTGAAGGCCTCTAGGGCAAATCGGCTTAAATGGTCAAACCTGAAAAATGCGCCTCGATAGTGATTTCAATCACTTAGCTTCAGATTTCGAAAATCTTGATCAGAAAGCTGCGGTTGCATGCACTTTTCTGGTCGATGAGCGTTGCACAGGGATGTGCAACCATTGCCCGCAAGGGCAATGCGAGTGTGCCAAAAGCAAGTGAAATGACATTTTACGCCAGCTTTTAGCGCACGACAGTCTAAAAAGTCAGGGATGACTTTTTAGTATCGACTAAATAAGCTGCACAGGGATGTGCAACCCTTGCCCATTAGAGGCAAGGCGAGTGTGGTAAAAGCAAGTGAAATGACATTTTTACGCCAGCTTTTAGCGCACGACATGCTGAAAAAGTCAGGGATGACTTTTTCAGCATCGACTAAAAAGACAATTCAGCTACCTGCCTAATTCCGTTACAATAGCCCAGCAATCTCGCTCCAAGACTACACAGAAGCACGCATCAATGAGCCTCACCACCCTCAGCATTACCCAGCCCGATGACTGGCACTTACATCTGCGCGACGGTGAGGCACTCAAGACTACCGTTGCGCACAGCGCGCGAGTTTTTGCCCGGGCAATCGTCATGCCCAACCTTAAGCCACCAGTAACCACCGTGGCGCAGGCGCTTTCATATCGGCAACGAATCCTTTCCTGCGTGCCCCAAGGCAGCGCTTTTGACCCCCTAATGACGCTCTATTTAACTGAGCAACTTGACTCGCAGGAAGTGCAGCGGGCACACGAAGAAGGGTGCGTTCAGGGCATCAAATTCTATCCTGCGGGGGCGACTACGAATTCAGAGAGCGGCGTGACGGAACTTGAATGTGTCTATCCTGCGCTGGAGAAGATGGCAGAGATTGGCTTGCCTCTTCTTATCCATGGAGAAGTCACCGACAGCAAAGTAGATATCTTTGATAGAGAACGCGTCTTTTTAGAGACGGTCCTCGCACCACTGACACAAAGGTTTCCAGACTTAAAAATAATCCTCGAGCACATCACTACTAGCGATGCCGTCGAGTTTGTTACAGGGCAAGGCGAGAACATAGCCGCCACAATTACCCCGCATCATTTGCTACTCAATCGAAACGACTTATTGGTCGGTGGGGTCAGGCCGCACTTCTATTGCCTGCCAATACTAAAAMGRRAYACYCACCAGCRMGCYCTSATMRMWGCKGCMACWWSYGGMAAYSYAAAGTTCTTCCTCGGCACTGATTCTGCGCCGCACGCGATAGAAACAAAGGAAACCTCCTGCGGCTGTGCCGGAATTTATTCCGCTCACGCAGCACTTGAGTTCTATGCTGAGGTCTTCGAAGCGGCAGATGCTCTAGATAAACTGGAAGGCTTCGCGAGTTTTTTCGGTGCCGATTTTTACAATCTGCCCCGCAATCAGACTCAGATCACCCTTAGCAAAACCCCCAGCACTGTGCCGAAAGAATTCGTATTCGATGGTGGCAGTGTCATACCAATGCGCGCAAACGAGTCCATCACCTGGTCCGTAGAAGAGGCAACACAATGAACGACTCGGGCTTAGAAGAAGAAGAAGAAGWAGAAGAAGAAGAAAACCACCTGCTCGCGAATAGGTTTCGCACATTCCTACCAGTAGTGGTTGATATTGAAACTGGCGGATTTAATTCACAGACAGACGCGATCTTAGAAATATCCGCGGTGATACTGGGCATGGATGAGAAGGGAGTTCTTGGCATCGAACAAACTTACTTCCACCGCATCATCCCCTTCGAAGGCTTAAAACTTGAAGAAGCTGCACTGAAATTTACTGGTATAGATCCTTTTCACCCACTTCGCGTCGCTAGGCCGGAAAGAGAGGTCATGCAAACGATGTTCGAAATGGTCCGCGATGCGGTAAAAGCCAAACATTGTAAGCGAGCCATATTAGTCGGTCACAATGCACACTTCGATCTAGGTTTCGTGAATGCCGCAAGCGAAAGACACAACTTAAAGAGAAACCCATTTCATCCTTTCTCTTGTTTCGATACCGCCACACTTAGCGGTCTGGCATTTGGACAGACAGTTCTAGCGAGGGCGTGCGAGACGGCGGGAATTGACTTTGACAACGACGAAGCGCACTCCGCACGCTACGATGCACACAAGACTGCCGAGTTGTATTGTCAGATCGTTAATAGATGGCAGGAACTCGGCGGCTGGCCTCTTGGTCAAAAACGAAATAGCTAGGCCAGCACGCAGAATAGTAAGAATCGATTCTTCTTAGATCGATAGCAGTGCTTCAAAGGGGTTTAAGAGTCGTCTTCAACTGTATCAACCAAAGTCTGTAGTTCTCCCTTCTCATGCATTTCGGTGATAATGTCGCAACCACCCACGAGTTCGCCCTTCACGAACAGCTGCGGAAAGGTCGGCCAATTGGAGATGGAAGGCAGCGTAGAGCGCACATCTGGGTTTGCCAAAATATCGACATAGGCAAAGCGCTTACCGCAAGACATCAATAACTGCGTTACCTGCGATGAAAAGCCACATTGGGGTTGTTCGGGATTTCCCTTCATGTAGAGCAGAATGCTATTCGAATCGATTTGCTCTTTGATAGTTTCTTCAATGCTCATTTGTACTGCCTCGATTACCTGTTTGGTAACTCATTGATCGTGATTGCTAGCCTTCTCTTCTGAAGACCGTATGCCAGCGCAGAAGTTTACAACGGCTATGGCGTTTTGTCAGTATTGCTGTTTACTTCGTTTCTAAATTCGGCATTAAGACCGCCTCCAACTAAAGAAATGGAGACTAGTTAGGGGATTTCAAGTTAGTGGGTTCTCCCCATGCTCCACCGCCTGGCGTTTCTATAAGCAATCTATCACCCTTCTTTACTACGACAGAGCACTTTCCCGGAAGCGCCTCGCCATTCAACGAGTTTCGCCCTCTCATGCCATCGCCTCCCTCGTTAAGTCCCCATGGAGAGATTAGCCGGCGCTCGCTAAGCAGAGTCAGCTGGGCATGATCAAGAAACTCATACTCGCGCGCAATTCCCGCACCGCCACTATGCTTGCCCACGCCACCGCTGTCACGACGCACCGCGTAACGGTGTATACGCAGCGGATAGTGCATTTCCAAACTTTCAATTGGCGTGTTCAAGGTATTGGTCATGTGACTGTGCACCGCATCGCGACCTGCCGTAGTTGGTCCGCCACCAATTCCACCAGCCAGCGTCTCGTAGTAATCCCAACGGCTACCTGTCTCATCGTCTATATAGCCCATAGCTACGTTATTCATGGTGCCCTGACTCGCTGCCGGAATTCTATCTGGCAAGGCCTTCGCCAATGCGCCAAAGACAAGATCAACGAGGCGACTGGATGTTTCCACATTCCCGGCGGCTACTGCCGCTGGTCGATTGGCATTTACGATTGAACCGGCTCTAGTCTGCAGATTGATGCGTCGAAACAATCCTTCGCAGGCTGGAGACTCTTCTGGCAATAAACAGCGCACACAATAGAATGCTGCTGCCGCGACAACCGATTCGGGGCAGTTCAAATTCCCAGTAACTTGGTCTGAGCTATCGCGAAAATCCAGCTCTAGGGAATCGGGCCTTATTCGTAGTGTAAGCGCCAGTTTTATATTCGACTGCCCGCAGCCATCGTCATCCAAGTAGTCCGTGAAGCGGTACTCCCCCACTTGCAAGCCAGCAATAGTATTGGCAGTAATGCGATCAGCGTAGTCGTTCAATTCCTCCATGCCCTTCTGGTAAGCGTCGATACTCATCGTCGTTAACAAGGTTTGTAGTCGCTGCACGCCAAGTGTATTGGCACCGGCTTGCGCGGCGAAGTCTCCACTCAGCGAATCCCCTTGGATCTGTAAAAGCGAGAGTGCCTGCTGCTGTAATTGCCCTGACTTGAATAACAGAGTTGGCGGAATTATTAGCCCTTCCTCTTCTAAGCTTGAAGAAATAGGCATTGAACCTGGAGTATCACAGCCAATATTTGCGTGGTGTGCCCTGTTTGCAACAAAGCCTAGCAAACTCCGCTCGTTGTCGACAAAGACCGGCGCAATCAAGGTTACGTCGGGCAAGTGAGTTCCCCCCAAATAGGGATCGTTGAGTACCAGCATATCGCCGCTACGCCATTGTCTATTTTCAATGATGGATTCCATTGCGAACGCCATGCTGCCCAGATGCACGGGGATATGAGCCGCCTGCGCAAAGAGCTTGCCATTGGTCGAGAACAGGGCGCAAGAGAAATCCAAACGGTCCTTAATGTTGGGCGAAAACGCCGTGCGCCGAAGCGCTGTGCCCATTTCATCGCAAATGGCTGAAACTCGGCTGGAGAAGAGCTTTAACTCTATTGGATTCATACAATACCCTGCAAATAGCTATTCAATTACCTACTCAAATCCACGCAGACAATTGCCTCGGCTAGCAGTTCTAGTTAAAATGAGGCCATTCAACAGGTAGCGCAAGCTGCCTTTTTTAGTTTTTAGCTCTGCGAATTCATTACCGCCAGCCAACTTGGTTAGATGAGCTGAGCCCGAAAACTTCCAATACTCCCTAAGCAGACACAATCGATGAGTGTAAAACATTTTCTTACCCTACAGGACCTCAGCAGCGGTGAATTAAATCAAATTATTCAACGTGCCGGCGAATTGAAAAGGAATCCAGAGCTGGCGGTCCCGCAGCCAAGAAAGACGCTAGGGCTAATTTTCGAGAAACCTTCGACAAGAACTAGGCTCGCCTTCGAAGTTGCCATGAACCAACTCGACGGCTCTGCTGTGTTTCTTGCGAATTCAGACTCACAACTCGGCAGAGGCGAACCTATCGAAGATAGCGCTCGCGTGCTGGCTGGCATGGTGGATTGCGTTGCCATACGCACATTTGAGCATAAGAAGCTCATGCGCTTTGCCGAGTATTCCTCGGTGCCTGTCATCAACGCGCTAACTGATGACTTTCACCCCTGCCAGTTGCTCGCCGACGTGCAGACCTACGTCGAACACCGCGGGAGCATAGCTGGAAAGACAGTAGCCTGGATAGGTGATGGCAATAATATGTGCCACTCCTACATCAATGCAGCCGATAAGTTCGATTTTCAGCTTAACATTGCCAGCCCTGAAGGATTCGAGCCGAACGCCGAATTGGTCAACACGCACAAGAACCGTATCCAGCTTAGTCGAGACCCCAAGGCCGCAGTGCTTAATGCCGATTTGGTCGTCACTGATGTATGGGCCTCCATGGGCCAAGAAGGGGAGCAGGATCAGCGACTTGCGAGTTTCACAGGTTTCCAGGTGAATACGCAGCTGATGGCCTTAGCGAAATCCGACGCCTTATTCATGCACTGCCTTCCTGCGCATCGCGGAGAGGAAGTGAGCGCCTCAATTCTCGATGCGAAAGACAGCGTGGTGTGGGATGAGGCCGAGAACCGCATGCATTCGCAGAAAGCGCTTATAGAGTTCCTTCTTTCCCAGTAATATGGCGGACTTTCGTTAAATTGTGCAGCACTATATGTAGTGGTGCACAATATCGAGACAATCGCCTGATTTGGCACGGGTTTTACTCTCTTTCTGCACTTTTTTGAGTCGCCCGTACACGCGGCGACTGCTTTCAAACTGGCTTCTATTTTCCCCAATAACAACAACAGCCTACTCACAATTTACCCACATATTACCCACATATTACCCACAGAGAAAATACTTGCATTAACATGCCAAGCGCTTTATCTTGTGTCTAAGATTTGTAGCTTGTCTATATATTGTATTAGTTGAGCGAAAATCAAGAGCTTGCATCTCTTAGAGATACTAATAAAAATTATTACGATGCTGAGTGGTTAGCGATGTTATACCTCCTAATAATAATAGAAGCACTTGATCAGAAAGGACTTTTTAATTCTGTTTTCGAGCTTACCTTTTGAGTTCCCAAAAAAACTCAAAATATAGTTAAAGTCCTACCGCAAAAACACAATATATAGTGTATAGCTTACCGATTTCGACCACCGGTCGATTTCGCTGCCAAATCTGGCCAGATGGGTTCTATTTCGCCGAAGTATTTGAGGTGACGGGGTCTGAATCAGTAGGTTTTACCCTCTTAGGGTTTAACCAAAGGCGACGTAGCTAATTTAAGCCAGTTACAAAATACAGTTACTTAAGAATAATACTAAGCAGTAGACACCAAATTCGGAGCTAATAATGCAGACAGATGTACAGACAGCAGTTGATCCTGCTTCCCCCGCCACCTCAGCAAGCAACGAACCAGCAGCTCTTTCAGCGACAGCCCCCGGACAGCTGCGTGTTATTAAACGTAACGGCTCCGTGGTTAGCTATTCTGAATCCAAGATATCCGTAGCGATTACGAAGGCCTATTTGGCCGTTGAGGGTGGAAACGCGGCCGCCTCCTCGCGCATCCATGAATCGGTTCAGCAGCTAGGTCATCAAATTACCGAAATTTTTCGTCGCCGCATGCCTTCAGGCGGCACGATTCATATTGAAGACATTCAAGATCAGGTTGAGCTCGCCCTGATGCGCACTGGCGAACACAAGATAGCAAGAAGCTATGTTATCTATCGCGCCGACCACGCGCGCATTCGCGAACGAAAAAGCGAAGAGACAAAGCCCAGTCAGGCCGAAATAATTATCACTCTAGACAATGGCGAAAAAGGCCCCCTAGATACACAGCGCCTTCAGACCGTTATCAACGAAGCCTGCGAAGGACTAGAAGATGTCTCTGCCGAGGACATCTACCAGGAAACACTTAAGAATTTGTACCCTGGCGTAAAGATGGAAGACGTTCGCACCTCACTGGTAATGACTGCTCGTACCATGGTGGAAAAAGACCCAAACTACTCTTACGTAACCGCCAGACTGCTGATGGACACGATCCGTGCCGAGGCCCTTGGCTTTCTCGGTATCGCAGAATCGGCCACTCAGTCAGAGATGCACTATCGCTACGCGGCAACCTTGAAACCTTATATAGAGAAAGGCGTAGAGCTTGGCCTAGTCTCACCTCACCTATTAGAGTATGACTTAGGCATCCTTGGCGAAGCCCTGCAAGCAGATCGAGATATGCAATTCACCTACCTCGGCCTACAAACACTTTACGACCGCTACTTCATTCACAGCAACGACACGCGTTTCGAGCTACCGCAAGTATTCTATATGCGCGTCGCAATGGGCTTAGCGAGCAATGAAGAGAATCGAGAAGAACGTGCGATCGAATTTTATAATCTGCTCTCTAGCTTTGATTATATGGTCTCGACTCCACAGCTGTTCAACTCTGGCACGCTGCGCCCGCAACTCTCTTCTTGCTTCCTAACTACGGTGCCAGATGATCTGCACGGCATTTATTCGGCGATCAGAGACAATGCCATGCTTTCCAAATGGGCTGGCGGACTTGGCAACGATTGGACGCCGGTGCGYGCACTAGGCGCACACATCAAGGGTACTAACGGYAAATCACAGGGCATCGTTCCTTTYCTAAAGGTCGTTAACGACACAGCGGTCGCGGTAAAYCAGGGCGGCAAGCGTAAGGGKGCTGTATGTGCATACTTGGAGACTTGGCACCTTGATATSGAGGAATTCCTCGAACTGCGCAAGAACACCGGTGATGAGAGACGTCGCGCTCATGACATGAACACAGCAAAYTGGATACCYGATTTATTCATGAAGCGGGTATTCARCGACCAGRATTGGACACTCTTCTCTCCAAACAATGTTCCCGATTTACACGACCTTCACGGCAGGGCATTTGAAGAGGCTTACATTGAATATGAGCGTAAGGCGATGGCTGGCGAGGTGGAGGTCTACAAGACTATTAAGGCTGGCGATTTATGGCGCAAGATGATTTCGATGCTGTTCGAGACTGGACATCCATGGATCACTTTTAAAGACGCTTGTAATGTACGCTCTCCGCAGCAGCACATCGGTACGATTCATTCCTCGAATCTTTGTACAGAAATTACTCTGAATACAAGCGAGGAAGAGATCGCCGTCTGTAATCTCGGTTCCGTGAACTTAATGAACCACGTCTCTGAATCCGGATTGGATCAAGAAAAACTTAAGTCGACAATTAAGACAGCTGTACGCATGCTGGATAACGTCATCGACATCAATTATTACTCTGTACCGCAGGCGAAGAAGTCGAACCTAAAGCACAGGCCAATCGGCATGGGCATCATGGGTTTTCAGGATGCCTTATACACGCAGCGCATCCCCTACTCCTCCGATCAAGCTGTAGAGTTTGCCGATGTTTCAATGGAAATTATTAGCTATCACGCTATTCAGGCTTCTAGCGATCTCGCCGAAGAACGCGGCCGCTATGAAACTTATGATGGCTCGCTCTGGGATCAAGGCATACTTCCAATCGACTCTCTTAAGCTTCTTCAAGAAGAGCGCGGCGAAGAGTACCTAGACATCAACTTAGAACAACGCCTCGACTGGGATAGCCTGCGAGCGCGCATCCAAAAAACAGGCATGCGTAACTCGAATGTACTGGCGATCGCGCCGACCGCCACAATCGCAAACATCATCGGCGTCTCGCAGTCCATCGAGCCTACATATCAAAACTTATATGTAAAATCGAACCTGTCCGGTGAATTCACCGTGGTAAACCCATTTCTAGTTCGCGACCTGAAACAGGAAAACCTTTGGGACAGCGTGATGGTAAATGACCTGAAGTACTACGAGGGCAGCGTACAAAAGATCGATAGAGTTCCTGATAACATCAAACACATCTATGCCACCGCCTTCGAGGTGGAGCCTCGCTGGCTCGTCGATGCGGCAAGTCGTCGTCAGAAGTGGATCGATCAGGCGCAATCTCTCAACCTCTACGTGGCTGGTGCAAGCGGCAAGAAACTAGATGTTATGTACCGCATGGCCTGGTTAAGAGGCTTAAAGACTACCTATTATTTACGCGCACTTGCGGCGACAACGACAGAGAAGTCCACGGTGTCTGACAACAGTCTTAATAAGGTATCTAGCGGCGAAGCGGCGCCGGTACCCATGGCATGTTCTCTGGATGATCCAGAATGCGAAGCCTGTCAGTAACAATATTAATAACAATAGCGAGCGCAGGCATAAGCTGCGCAAAGCACTGTGCTAGYGACKTTCCTAGCATGAAATAATAAAAGTAAGAAATAGATTAAGGAATATTATGCTGTCATGGGATGAATTCGAGCAGGAGGAYGGGGCYRTACCYCTAGTCAAAGCCGCCGCTACCGAGCCTGTCAAAATTGAAACCGTTAACCRGGAGCCAATTRCRTCTGCTGCCGACATGYCGGCCACTCCCGTTAGCCCACGAGAACAAGTTGCAAACTTTCAATCGAATCTTGATGCTSCGGYAGARAAGRAAAAACCTGATGCMCTGCAAAAAGCTATCAACGATTTAGAAGAACTCAATGTCGACGTYGGGATGGAAGAGCTTGAAGGCGCCGCTACTCGAGTCGCGGTYGATGACAARCGCATGATTAATTGYCGCGCAGATTTAAATCAACTCGTTCCTTTCAAATATGACTGGGCTTGGCARAAATATCTGGACGGTTGTGCAAACCACTGGATGCCGCAAGAAGTTAATATGACTGCGGACATTGCGTTGTGGAAAAACCCGAACGGACTAACCGATGACGAGCGCCTCATAGTGAAGCGCAACTTAGGCTTCTTCGCTACAGCGGACTCACTGGTTGCCAACAACTTAGTGTTAGCGGTCTATCGTC
>JAESUV010000043.1 GCA_016762975.1 Gammaproteobacteria bacterium
AGGAAGAAGTAACGCAGCTGATGGCTGAGGTCGAGCGGGTAGCAATTCAGTCTAACTTTAACGGCGTGAAGCTTTTAGATGGATCGTTCTCTTCAGAAGTATTCCAGGTCGGCGCCAACGTGGGTGAGACGATCACTATTGACAGTATCGTTGATGCTACCGCTACTGGTTTAGGCTTGGATAACAGTGCCGCCTCTCGTACAAACGGTACAGCGCCTACAGCGCCATTGTTGGCCGGTGATCTTACAGTAAATGGTGTTGACGTAGGTGCTGTTGCGAGAGATGCGAAGGCGATTGCTGCAGCTATTACTGCAACGTCTTCTGGAGTAACTGCTTCAGCAACAACGAGCATTTCCACAGGCACATTCGCTACGTCAGCGAATGACGAGTCAGGTGATACCTACACTCTGACAGTAGCCGGTGTTGATATCGTGGGTACAAGCACGGGGGCGGGAACGATCACTGCAGCCATGATGGATACAGCTGTTAGTGCAGGTGTGATTTCAAGCTTGGCGACAGCKGGAATAACCACWACGGGMACTTTTGYCGGTGGAGATCGARCTTTCATCGATGCAGATGGTGACAATATYGTTATYWSYGAGGCWRKMGTTGATGCRRMYGGWWMYAAYAATACWGGTGGTGTAGGYGCRGGTACTGGTACSAACTACGGWWCTGTSRAYTCAATCACTTCCKCMGGWGCYGATCTRGTRATYGCWGGTGCKRATTCAWCCAAGGCAGGCTTGACTGATGCMACWGCYRCTGCTTCARCGAATACMTTGAATGTRACKACWGTARSCGGAGCTRGYTTRGTWATAACAGCGGTTGATGCKGCCATTAACGCAGTCAACAGCGCGCGAGGCACGCTAGGTGCRATACARAATCGCTTCGAATCTGTWGTAACTAGTTTGCAGACATCGGCTGAAAGTCTATCTGCTGCGAGATCACGAATTCAAGATGCTGACTTCGCACAAGAAACGGCTAACTTGACTAAAGCACAGATCTTGCAACAAGCGGGCGTCGCAATGATCGCTCAGGCCAATTCACTTCCGCAGAACGTTTTATCGCTACTTCAGTAGAACGGCTTTAAAACTGTAGGAAAATGGGTGTGGCTCCTGAGGGGGCTGCACTCATTTCCGGATTAGCAAATAGAGAAGGTTGAAGCGAGATTTGTGAATTAGCTTGATGAATTCAGATAACACTAAGTACCTGGAGCTATAGCGATGCCATCACTAGATAGGGTTGATATCCGAGAGTCTGCATCACCCACTGAAATTATTGAGTCCAATCAGCCCAATGAAAAGCGGCAAGGATTTGCCGGCAACGGTAAGTTTATGCCGATGGTTCTAAGCTCAAATGAAGCACTGAAGTCGAACACGTCCGAATTGGACCAAGCCATCGAGAATGTTGCCGGTTATGTCCAGAACATAGCTAGAGACATCAATTTCAGTGTTGATGCAAACACCAACCGTCCTGTCGTAACCGTTACGGATCAGCTCTCTGGGGAGGTTATACGACAGATACCCAACGAAGAGATGCTCGAGATATCCAAGAACCTAGAAGACGCACAGCGGCGCAATAGTGACAAGGTATACAAGGGTTTGTTGTTCGAGGGAGACGCATAGTTCGAATTTTTGGAACGTTGGTATGTAAATTGCTTTTAGTACTAGTAGTATTAATAGTATGAGTAGCAGGACGAGAGCATCACTGTGTGACTATCAACACTGATAGCATTCTAGGGTTTCCAGTATCTCTCGCAATCAGACCAATTTTCAACAGGGTGTTCTTCTAGTATGTTAACCGCAACGGGACTAGGATCAGGATTGGATGTTAGTAGCTTGGTAGCGCAACTAGTTTCTAGTGAGCGCGCTGTTTCAGACCTGCAACTCAATCGACAACAAGCTAAACTAAGTTCCAAATTTTCGGCGTTAGGTGCACTGAAAGGAAGCCTAGGCGGATTCAAGTCTGCACTTAGCGGCCTTAACACTCTTGGTAGTTTCGATCTAAAGACAGCGACAAGTTCAGACAGCACGATCTTTACCGCGACGGCGAGCGCTGATGCTTTGCCAAGTAATTATTCTCTAGCGATCTCGCAGCTTGCAACATCCCATTCTCTGGCAAGTGGTAGTTTTGCCGATAGCAATGAAACCGCAATTGGTACTGGAACCATTACAATCCGCCGCGGAACGACGGACTATGTAGAGGGCACGGATACCTATAACAGTTTCACTTTAAATCCAGATAGTATCGCTGCCAATATTGTTATCGATAGTAGTAACAACACATTGGAAGGGGTAATGGCGGCAATCAATGAAGCCGATATCGGAATAAGCGCATCCATTATTAATGACGGCTCCGGTTTTCGCCTGTTGTTGTCATCTGAAACCACTGGTGCAGAAAACAGCCTTGAGATTGCCGTTACCGATGATGATGCTGACAATACGGATACCTTGGGATTGTCGCGCTTGGCATTTAATGCCTCAGCGACTAATTTGGAACAAACAAACGCCGCTCTTGATGCCAACTTTACGATTAACGGTTTGGCAATTAGCTCGGCGAGCAACGAAGTTAGTTCGGCCATACCCGGCGTTTCACTAAGCCTTAAGAAAATCAGTGTTAGCGCGGTAGGCCTTAGTGTCGAAGCCAATACCAGTGCAGTGTTAAGCGGCGTGAGCAGTTTCATAGCGGGATACAACAGTTACATTGGCACTGCTAATTCGCTGAGTAATTACGATGAGGAGAGTGGTATCGCCGCAGCCCTGTTGGGAGACTTTACACTGCGCTCCATCGGTAGACAGATTGATGCTGTCGTCCGTAATTCAGTCGCTGGGCTTGCAGGTTCGATTACCAACCTGTCTGAACTAGGAATTACAACCTCTGCATCAGGCACTCTGTTGCTCGATAGTGAGTTGTTTACGGCCGCTCTCGCAGATAACCCACAGCAAGTAACGCAAATGTTTGCTGCTATTGCAGTTCCTGAAGACGAGGAAGTAGCATTCACCTCGGCAACTACAGCTACTGCAGTTGGAACCTATGCTGTGAATATAAGTAGTCTTGCCAGCGCAGGAGTGATGAGCGGCGGCTCGGTACTGCCGGATTTCAGCATGGGCGGTAGCATTGTCATTGATGCCACGAATAACAATCTTACGTTTGAGATTGATGGAGTAACTACTAGCGAAATAACCCTTAGCTCAGCCACTTATACTAGCGGGGAAGACCTGGCAGCTGAACTGCAGGTGCAGTTAAATGGAGCCCAAGAGCTATTGGATGTAAGTAGATCGGTAACCGTAAGCTATGAAAGCGGGTCCAATCGGCTATCCATTGTTTCTAATAGTCTTGGCAGCATCTCAAAAGTTGATATCCTCGCCATCGATTCAACCACCACCGCATCGCTAGGGTTTTCGGTTAGCGCCGGCGTGGTTGGAACGGATGTCGTTGGCACCATTAACGGAGAGCTAGCTACTGGCGCTGGAAACGTTCTTGTGGGAGATAGTGATACTGCAGCCGAAGGCCTCAATCTGACAATCACCGGCACAGCAACAGGCAGCCGTGGAAATGTGACGTTCACCCGGGGTATAGCTAATCAATTGAATTCGCTTCTAGATAGTATCCTGCTTGAGGATAGCGCCCTGGAATTTAGATTGGAAACGTTGCAAGACCGCATGGACGATGTTGTGCAAAGACGTGAGGGACTGGAGCTGCGTTGGGATGAAGTCGAAGCAAGATTTACCCGACAGTTCAATGCTCTAGATGCGTTGCTGGCGGGATTGGAGACTACAAGCAGCTTTCTCCAACAACAGTTCGACAATTTACTGAAGCCAAATTTAAATAGAAGGTGACGATCGTTTAAAAGGCGATGGGTCGACTCGATATTCAACTATGTAGGTAATTATTATGTACAACTATGATGCTTTAAACGAATACCAACAAATAGACATTCAATCGAAAGTGTCTAACTCCACTCCCCACAGTTTAGTTTCTATGCTGCTACAGGGAGTGCTGGACAAGTTGGCTAAGGCCGGCGGTGCAATACAAAGAAAGAATATAGCAGAACGCGGCCAGGCAATAAGCGAGAGTATTCGAATAATCGACAATCTACGGGCTAGCTTAGATCTTGTAAACGGAGGAACCATCGGCACTGGGCTTGCTTCTCTGTATGACTATATGGAGAGAAGGCTGGTAGAGGCGAATGTCCAATCGAGTGAACAGATCGTAGAAGAGGTGGCCACCTTAATTAACGAGATAAAGTCCGCCTGGGATACAATTCCGGCAGAGCAACGCTAGTAGTTGCGCAGATAAATTTTCGGAATTTAGAGCTTATGTATGATCGAAATTTGACACAAGTACTGCGTATGACAGCTGAGATGGAGAATAGAGCGGCCGATGGAGATTGGGGTGTTGTTCAAGAATTGGATGCGGCACGGCTGGTAGAAATGGRAAAGTTGAGTTATGACGAGGACRGTGACGTTAAARATAAGTCGGAAGTCWTTGCCTGTCTTCTYCAGTCYAACCGTACAATMACAARCATGGCAAGAGRGGCTAAGTCGAAATTGAAGCTGGAGCAACAACAACTATTGCGGGGCAGGCAGGCCACGGGCAGTTATCAACAGATTCARGGAARTATCTGATGACGGAGTTTGTGAGAGACTGTTTTCGAGTTAGTGCSGCTRYYTCTAGAYTGGAGGGTRCGAAGAGTGACTAGTTTTCCCAAGGGCCTTGTAATGGAGGGGAGCTACTCTTTTACCGTGAAAAACATCCAAGACCTGCCTGGGTCAGCTGCATTGATAGGCATAGATAGAGAGAATGAAAGACTCCTGAGAGCGAGTGCAATCTGGCAAGATCCGGTCGAAGTTGAGGAGTTGGATCATGACCATGTTAGTCTGGAATTGCGTCGCCAAGATCTGAAGATTAGTCTGCTATTAGACCTGGTAGGCGAGTTGTTGATCAGGCAGAGTAAATTGCCCTCTCTTGAATCGATCCAGCTAACGGCCACGAATATAGAATTCTCTAATGAGATTTGTGCCGTCAGTAATGGAGACAAGGTAAAGGCTACTTTGTTCTTACTTCCGGCTTTTCCAAGAGCGCTTCAATTCTATGGAGATATCACCAAAAGCGAGCGAGAAGGATTCTCCATTCTAAATTTTCAAGGAACTAGTATTGCTGTTCAAGATCAGATAGAAAAAATAATCTTCACACACCATCGGCGTAGCATCGCGCAAGGAAACGCATGCGCCAGATCGGCTGATACCTAGCCGCTAGTCTGTACCCTTACAGACTGCGCGCGCGTTCTTCGAGGCTAATGATGTCAGTAATCTGTAGTCCAAATTTCTCATTTGCAAGGACGACAATGCCATGAGCGATGAGAGCGCCATTGACCAAAATGTCCAAGGGTTCATCAAGGTGCCGATCTAACTCGATCACGGTTCCTTCTCGCGTTCCCAGTAAGTCGTTCAAACTCAATTTTGTGCGACCGACTTCAATGGCTAGAGATACTGGCACTTTTAGTAGGGCGTCGATATTGACATCTTTGCCACTAATAGACCTAGCTATCATCTCGGCTGTATCAGGCTTGCCTGGTTCAGAAGCCTGCTTCGATGAGTTCTCTGGTTCTAGGTTTGGCTGCTGCGCGGAATTTTCTTGTTCCGGTTCAGCAGAGCCTGCTGTATTACTAGCATCTTCTCCAGCAGATTTTCCCGTGTGGCCTGTTGGGTTTTCTTCTTCACTCATAGTGGTTGTCCTGTTGTTATATTCTCTAGCCGTAGGGTTGTCGGCGACTAGTTATTTACTGCATTACAAAATTTGTTATAAACATTTCGCCAGGAAATTCCACGACTGATCCTCTGTAAACGATTTCATTTACTGCGGCGACCATCTCGCCGCGCAATACCTCTTTACCTTCAAATGTGCTCAATTTCTCATAAGGCTGATCGCTTAACAGAAGAATCAAAGAGTTTCGGATCGCTGGCATATGTTCAATCACGCGATCAATTATGTCTTCTTTTGGGTACATGATCTCGATCGATATTTGTAAGTATCGAAGGGCGCCAAGATGCGTGAAGTTGACAATAAATGGCGGATCTATTGGAAGATAGTGTGTTTCACTTGATGTTGGAGGTGGCGCTTCGCTGTGCCCTTCTTCAGTCTGCGAAACTTCCATGCCAAAGTATTCGAGGGGAAGCATCCCGCTGTAAGAAAGCCCAAGTAGTGTAGTGACTAAGACAATTACTGTTAGTAGAAACTTTTTCAATCGAATCTCCCTAGACGTAGTGATCTACTTGACCAATTCGTGTAGATATTGGAGTGGCAGTGAATTCACGTTCGATCTCTCTATCGGTATGAGAWTTTTCCGACAGAGCYTGCTGATCTCTTTGRGCAGGTTCGTGGYCACKTTCCTTCTGAGAAATGTCACTCTGATCMAGTGTTATGCCACTATCAGCGAGCAATTSYCTCAGCTTTGGTAATGATTCTTCGATGACGTCTCGAGTGGYTGCCGAGGATGTAATGAARCTTACTCGTGCTTGTTGGTCTTCGGTTACGATCTTAATTTCTATTGAACCTAGTTCAGCTGGATGTAGATGGAGTTCTGCGATAGARATTTTGGCATTGTGCATCCAATGAATTTTTTGTCCTAACRCATCTGATCTATCAAAACGGCTGCTGTGCGMACTAGCGTTRAAACTAGTATCAGTTGCCAGRCTTAGYTTGAGTRCTGCCGTAGAATCTRATTGCGAAGYGACAGCTGSYAGACTAGTAGGGGAGTTATTGCCTGTAGTGAGTGCAGTTGCGGGCTCGTTCAGCGATTTAGATGCTAGTAGTGATAGACCCTCAGGAAGAGGTTCAGATAAAATTTTAGATTGAGCCGTTTCGAGCTTATGTCCGTTAACTGATAGGTCTGAATGAATGGAGCTCAGATCGATTGCCTTGTTCTGTCTTAGACGAGTACTTCTTTCACCAAAATCACCTCGTCCTCGGCTTTCAACTCCGCTATCGGTTCTTGCAAGCACGTTCTCTAGCTCAGACTCTGTGCTTGGTCTTGCCAGGAGAATCCCTTGCTCTGAGTGCCCGCTGTTTTTCGGCAATTCCTTGCCGCCCGGCGGAAACTTTTCTCCTGTTTTCGTTTGAGGACTGTTTGAAGGCAACGCTACGGTGATGCCGTGCAGCAGTTCAGTCTCGAATGATTGGTCTTCGCGGGTTAATTCATGGTCGGTTTGTTTAGTAAACTCATCTATGTCGTCTCCTGAGATAGATTCGTCGGCTATCAATGTTCCCTCATTGCCTTTTTTGTTCATGTCATCTAAGTTATTGTTTTTACCGTGTTTAGTTTGATATTCATCATCGAATGATGCTGTCTCGCTGTGATACAGCGCATTGAACGAAGCGCTCGCTTTTTCGCCTGAGGTGCGCTCAGTAAGAAGCCCTGTCGCTTTGGTAGGGGTGCGCAGCGGCTCAGTACTACTGAGTGTCGGGCTATGACTTGGATTCATGTTTTGGRCTCGAATATTCGTYGTGTGGTCAATGTTATTGCTACTGTTGCTTCTATTAATATYGCAATACTCGGGCCAATTTCCTAATTAGCCGCTTCTAGATCACTCAACAATTTTGCTTGACGGAATCTGTTYAGAACTAGGTCATCGCTCTCCGACTGTTCGATTTTTTTATCAAAGGCAATCTCTTCGTTTCTAATGTTCTCAGCCGCTTGATCAAACTTACTTACCTCGCGCCTTTTTTCTATCCAGTTCTCTCGTAGGCCCTCAGTCGTGGCTTCACTCTTTTTTACGATTTCTGTTTGYAGCGCTATGGCGCCATTGAGWGAGGAGATAAATTGCTGATAGCCGTTTATKACTAGTGCCGAGTCYGAAATATTCAGTTTCGCTTGCARCTGATGCTGATACTCWCCKAGATARGTTTTCAGTTCTTGTAGCTGTCTCTTCTGTCCGTCGAGTTGTGACCGAGCTGCTGCTAGCTCGGCCCCRGCATTATTTTCTAAYCCAGARCTAATYTCGGAAAATTTTYTGAATCKCTCTGATCTTTTCATGCTGCTTCYCTTTGYATCATTTAGTGCTCTTSTTCACGAACTACTGAGTRAAGTTTTTCTAGGCTCTGTGAATAGGARCAGCTTTCAGATTCGCGTTGTTGAATAAATTCCACAAGARATGGATRGAAGCGTAAGGCTTCGTCTATGTTCCGGTCCGATCCCGCTTGATAGGCTCCTACATTAATCAAATCTCGATTCTGCTCATAGGTGCTATAGAGCTTCTTGAATCGTGTTGCAGCAGCGGCATGTTCGGTGCTTATAATTCCATTCATTACGCGGCTAACTGATGATTCAATGTTGATGGCGGGGTAAATTCCCGCATCTGCGAGGTGTCTTGATAGAACTATGTGCCCGTCCAATATTGATCGTGTTGCGTCTGCGATAGGATCATTCTGATCATCGCCTTCTGCCAATACGGTATAGATTGCCGTTATTGAACCAGATGCTTCGCTGCAGCCGGTGCCTGCTCTTTCTACAAGTTGTGGTATCTGTGCAAAAACTGAAGGCGGGTAACCTTTTGTTACCGGAGGCTCGCCTATAGCAAGTGCAATTTCTCGTTGTGCCTGAGCAAATCGGGTAAGTGAGTCAATCAAGAGTAAGACCTGTTTTCCTTGATCTCTGAAATATTCCGCTATAGCAGTTGCGCGCCACGCACCATGTAAACGCATGAGTGGAGGATCGTCGGCAGGAGTTGCTACAACGATTGCTTTGCCCAAATTTTCGCGGCCAATCGTGTTCTCAACAAATTCGCGAACTTCTCGGCCACGTTCTCCAATTAGTCCTACTACGACAATTTCGGCTTCGGTGTTTTTGGTCATTTGTCCCAGCAACACACTTTTTCCTACGCCGCTGCCAGCAAATAGTCCAATTCTTTGGCCACGGCCAATAGAGAGAAGTGAATTTATTACTCGAACGCCGACATCCAGTGCTTGCTCGATTGGCATTCGCTCGAAAGGATTTATGGGCGGGCCGAGAAGGCTGACGTATTGCTCATATTGCAGTTCACCTTGACCGTCTAGTGCTTCTCCATTGCCGTCTATTACCCTGCCCAAGAGTGAATCGCCAACACCGACTTCCGGATAGTCGGAAATGGGTATGACTTTAGCGCCGGGACTTAGTCCACGCACTCTCCCAATGGGCATCAGATAGAGGTCACTATTGGCGAATCCAACAACCTCAGCTTCGATCTCTTCACGGTCAGAAATTAGAATCTTGCAGCGACTCCCTACAGCAGCTTTGCAGCCCTGGGCAACTAATGTGAGTCCGGTCATCTGGACGAGATGTCCTTGTACTGGCAATACCGGTGGCCTTGCAAATTCTGAGAATCGGCTAATCTTATGCTGTAGAAATTCGTGACGCGACTCAGCTATCGACTCTTTAAATTTTGAACTCATCCGTTCCCGCCTTCGCGCGCATCTTCGAGAAATTGCGCAATAATGAGGTCGATTCTCTCGTCGAGGCCTGAATCTACTGTTGAGTTGTCGCAGCTAACTTTGCAATCTCCTATGCCCATAGATGGGTCATCTAGAATTTCCCAGCAAGATTTGTCATCGTCTTCACTGATGCTCTCTCGAATGTACTCAGCACTCTGGGGATGTACGTGAATCTTAATTTCTTTTGCGCTGTTTCCAAGAGCATTTACTGCCGTTTGTACGATAGTCATAAAAGACTGTTTGTTCGTGCAGAGCTCTTTTTCAACGAGGTTCTTTGCAATCTTTCCAGCGAGTGAGGCGACCGATTCGGCTAGTTGTGAATTTTGCTCTTCGAATGGCTGTGACAGAGCCTTTAAGTATGCGTTCAGCATTTCGCGGTTAGTCTCGGTTTCCTGCTTTGCGGCCGCCATTCCCGCAGCATAACCTTCGCTGCGAGCTTCATTGTAGGCAGAGTTGTTGAGTTTCTCCTTGTCATCAGAAGGGCTCTGTTTCTCAATAGGATCTTCGATTAGTCGGGGTGTGCGCCAAATAGAAATAACTTTGGCCTCATCTGTGCGATCGTCTTTACTCATTTGATAACCAGTTTTGTATCATTCGGGCGGCGCGYGCCGGCTCATTCTGAACTAGRGATTGCGCCTGGGTTAGGTTYTGATCGTAGGATGATCTRCCGCTATTTCCCAAGGCCGGTATCGACCCTGTATCACCATTAGCAGATGCTTGTATGTGYTCGCCTGTCAGCTCGACTGCACCGGCAGACTGTAGTGCAGCAGGGGAACTAGTCGCGGGAGGAGTCGTAAGAGTCAGTTGCATAGCCGGGCGTAAGACACCGAATATAAGGAAAATGACACCAAGCCCAGCTGCAACTTGTTTCAGAATAGAGAAGAACCAATCCTCTTGCCAGATCGGGATGGGGGCTGCAGGTGGTATCACGGCGTCTGCGATGAAGGGCTCATGAATTACGCTGACCGTGTCACCTCTCGCCGCATCGAAGCCTATAGCTTCTTGCACCAGTTGAGTTATTCGCTCGATCTTCAGCGCGTCCAATTCTAGATTGGCTGCTACCGCAGCTGCATCTTCATCAAGAGCCGCGTCCGCTGTCTCAGACCCATGTAAATCCACAAGTACCGCAACCGATAGCTTGCGCACACTGCCTGGCACTGTTCGAATGAGGCTCACACTCCGGTCGATCTCGTAGTTACGGGTAGAATTGGTTCTTGTCTGATTGCTGTTACCTGATACCGACTCGAGGGGACTTTGCGATACGTTTGTTACAGGCGGCAATTCAGAAAGGCTTCCCGGCTCTACTGATGCCGTGTTTGAGCCTGAGGTCTCCTCCTGAGTTTGCTCGCTACGTATGACTACGTTATTAGGGTTATAAGTTTCTTCTGTGGTCTCAATAAAGGTGAAGTCAAGGTCGGCTGATACCTGAGTTCGAACATTCCCAGTGCCAACTATGGGCGTCAGAATAGAAGTGATTCGATTACTGTAGTCCCGCTCGAACTGCCTCGTTAGCCGAATATTTTCATTACTGTTGCCCAAACTAGAATTACTGTTCTGAGTGAGGAGATTGCCACGTTGGTCCACTATAGAAACGCTACTGGGCTCCATTCCCGCGACACTAGATGTAACTAGGTGAAGTATTCCATTAAGTTGAGAGTCGCTCAGTCCTTGTAGACCGATCAGCTCAAGCATTACCGATGCACTCGGCCTGTTGACCGATCTCAGAAATGAAGTCTGCTTTGGRATGCTCAAATGGACTCTCGCATTCCTTACAATTTGAATGTGTCGRATKGTTTGGACGAGTTCTTGTTCAAGCGCGCGATGATAGCGGGCYTGTTCCMTAAAATTACTSGTGCCTAGTCCTTGCTCCTCTTCGAGYACTGCATAGCCACGTAGTGAAGAAGAAGAGGGTAGYCCYMGGCTTGCCATYATAAGTTTAATTTCTTGAACATTTTCGGCAGGCACTGAAATGATTCCAGTGTTCGCRTCCATCCTGTATTCAGTATTGCTAYTTTGYAGTGCTGARATTACCTCTGCAGAATCCTGYGTGGACATATCTAGRAACAGTGCCACATAATTGGGTGTYGTAGACCAAAGTACCATYGATGTCCCTAGTGCGATGCCAGCCGCAATGACAAACATAAATCCAATTTGCCTGACTAGAGTCAGCTGACTYAAKATRGCAATCTGTTTCAGGTTAATCATGYTRGATACGATGTTGGCCATTTTTCTACTTCACTGTGAATTCAATTAATTGCTAYTAGTCTTACGACTTAAACCGGCATGTTCATGACTTCTTGATAAGCGGACAGCAGCTTRTTTCGCACTTCGGTTATTGCTTCAAATGACAATGATGCTTTYTGTACCGCTATCATTACTTCAGGRATATCTAYYSTAGGATCGCCCATCTCAAAGGCCGTCTTCATTTCYCGRGAYTCTTTTTGTAGTTCATTTACCTGGCCRATAGAATCGCTCAGAAGTTTAGAAAAATCCGTTCGATTTGCAYTGCTTGTCTCTGGTAGTACATTGTTCTGGGAAAGAATTCGCATTTGGTTCAGAACTTGTTGAACATTCATTTGGCTCATTAGTTTATCCTCGTTAAGCTTGTAGGGCACTGTTCATGGCGGGTACTGCGAGACCTTCTTCGCGAAACTGTGCCAGCTTATAGCGTAAAGTCCTCGGGCTAATGCCGAGCTTTTCTGCCGCTTCTTTTCGACTTGAATGTCGTGAAATTGCTTCAATAATTATCTCGCGCTCTCGAGTTTTAAGGTCTTCACCAAGCTCCGCTTCTTGTTGCGTGTGAGTGTTTCTTTCCGCTCTCGACTCGCTACCAAACTCAATTCTTTCAGGAATGTCCTCGAACACTATGTCTTGCGAATCGAGGATGGTGCCACACTTAAGAATCAGTGCCCTATGAATTACGTTCTCCAGTTCTCTCACATTCCCTCGCCAGTAGTGATTTTTTAGAATTTCTTCAGCGGCGGGGCTAATGTTGATACCCTGCCCAGGAACCAATCGTTCTATGGCCATTTTTGCGAGGGGTATAATATCCCCTGGTCTTTCTCTCAAAGGAGGTAGATGTAGAGGAAACACATTGAGGCGGTAGTAGAGGTCTTCTCTAAAGCGACCTGCTAATACTTCTTCTTTGAGGTCCCTGTTTGTAGTCGCAATTAATCGAACGTCGAGTTTGATGGTGGAATTTCCGCCCAATCTTTCGACTTCTCTTTCTTGTATGACTCTGAGTAGTTTGGCTTGTAAGCCTATRTCGATCTCTGAAATTTCATCGAGTAGTAACGTTCCATGATTCGCCTGTTCAAATTTACCGGCTCTMGCAGYATAGGCGCCAGTAAACGCACCTTTCTCATAACCAAAMAGAATTGAYTCAAGCATTGCYTCCGGGATTGCAGCGCAATTAATYGCGCAAAASGGTTTCTTCTTTCTAGGTGARTTCTCGTGAATAAATCTAGAGTARACTTCCTTKCCGCAACCTGAYTCGCCGCTGATCATGACCGTAACATTGGTCTCGGCGACYCTTGCTGCTAGCTTAGCGACGGCTAGRCTYTTAGGATCACTWACAATAAGACTCCCKGCMTCAGGRCTATCGGGGCACAATCTATTTATCATTTCKATTAAAACTTCGGCTTCAAATGGTTTGACGATGTAATCTGCAGCGCCTGCTCTGATGGCAGATACAGCTTTCTGTATTTCCCCATATGCGGTAGCGAGCACAAAGGGAATGTCGGGGTAAAGTCGCTTCGATACACTTAAGAATTCGTGACCATCGATCCCTGGCATCTGTACATCGCTAACGATTAGATCGATTTGCTCTATCGCCAGTATTTCTAGTGCTTCTTCGGCATTGGAGGCTTCCATAACAGAAAAGCTGGAGACCCTTATGGTGTCGCATATTGCCTCCCTTAGGTCATTGTCATCTTCGACTATAAGTATCAAACGTGTCTTATCCATTAACTACATCTCCCATCGCGGGGCACTGACGCGATACATAAGTGTGTGTGTTCCAGATTCCATTTCTATTGTTTTGCTGAGATTGACCATGTGGTAGCAGTATTTCTATAAGCGCACCGCCTCCCTTAGCAGTGCGGATGGCTATTTCGCCACCGCCGGCCTTGATTGCGGAATGTACAACGGCGAGGCCAATTCCTGTTCCGCCTGATCGGGTGGAGTAGAACGGTTCGAATATATGTTCACGGATGGATTCGCTGATACCCGGTCCATTGTCTTCTACAGTAAGTTGATAAAAAGAACCCTGAATCGAAAGCGACAAGCGAATACAGGGATTAAATCTAGCCGCTTTAACTGAGTTATCTACGAGATTTGAAAGAGCATTGAATATTGCTTCTCTGTCGCCGAAGTAGGGGCAAGAGACATCGGGAATATCTATCTCCAGCTCACCACCAAACCTTTCTACTTGCATGGTATTGGCGTCTTTGATTTCTTTAAATACTTGCTCGAGTGGAAACTCGCTCAACATATGCCCTTCTCCTCGTATATAGGAAAGCATACTGTCTGTTAAGCCTTCTATTTGTTGCAGGCGATCCAATATTTTTTTTGTTATAGGGGGCGACTGAGTTGATTCAGGTTCTTTAGGCAGGTGTGATAAGTAGAGTATTGCCGTGCTTAAAGGGGTTCGGATCTGATGTGCGAGACGAGCCGACATTTCTCCCAGCTCTGATAGACGTTCCTCCCTGTCGATTAATTTTCTCAATCGGTAGTTTTCAGAAACATCAGTTAGCAGGATGACTATGTCGCCTGATTCACCATATGAACTACTGCTGATACATACGCGAACACCATTCTCTAGCGAGAGTTCGCCGTTGAGCATCAAGTGTTCGTTATTTGTAGTTTTTAGAATCTCTTTCCAATTGAGGTCCTTTACAGGCTTCCCCAATATTCGTTGAGCGCTGGAAGTCTCTTCAAGGACATAGCCATCTGAATTAAGAACTAAGACACCTCCGGGTAGGGTATCCATAAGTGAGCCTAACTTAGCAGCAAGCTGTTCTTTCTCAGTTAGCTCCGCTAATCGAGCGGAATGTGATGCGGCAAGTTCAGAGTTCAACTGCGCGACTCGAGTTTCTAATTCGCGGTATCTTGAACCAAGGTCTACTGATACCTGGTTGAATGCAGTGAACAGTTCTTCCAACTTGCTTTTCGAGAGGGGTGTTTCAGTAAGCGCTTCGGTAGACATATTTATTCTCACAGTTTTCTATCTTACTTGGATAAAGCAATCATCATGCCAGCCCTATATTGCGGAGAATGGGCGTTCTAATGCTTGTTTCTGTCAAAGAAATGCCTAAATGTGTCGGGATGGAAGAAATTCCTACAACAAAAAATAACACTGGCAAACAATGTGCTTCTTGCGGCTCATTGGAATGATGGGTTTGGTCGATGAAAAAGCTGTTGCAATAGTAGGAGAGTAAAGGTGCCGATCGATGCGCGGGAAGTCGAATCAGGGGTGTACTAGTGCAGAGGCTGAATGAGAGAAGGGGGGTGTATTAAAAGGACTGGTACAAACTGAATATTTTCAGGATGTACCAGCCAACCGAGGTGAACGGGTTTAGGCGCTTATCGCATGGGGTTGTCTGTTCTCGCTTCGTATTCCCAATTTCCGAATCTTTTGGATTAGTGTGGTTCTTCTAAGCGTAAGGACCCGAGCAGCTTTTGATACAACCCAATCGGTATCGTCGAGAGCTTGGAAAATCAGGTTTTTCTCCAGTGCAGAGAGGTGTTGCTTTAAGTCTATTGTTCCGGAGTCAAATTTT
>JAESUV010000222.1 GCA_016762975.1 Gammaproteobacteria bacterium
TGATTGTTATGGTGATCGTGGGTTTGCCTATGTACATATGTGCAACAGCCTCGACTCCTGTCGCAGCTGGCTTACTCTTCGCCGGCATCTCGCCTGGCGCCGCTCTGGTGTTTATGCTGACAGGTCCCGCTACGAATATTGCCACCATGGGTGTGATCAAGGAGCAGTTGGGGATGCGCTCACTAGTCGCCTATTTGGTGGGCGTGATTGTGACGGCTATAGCCAGTGGACTCATCTTGAACGAACTTTATGCAGCCTTCGGGTGGCAGTTGCAGATTTCGATGATGGAACAGGGCGAGAGCTATCCACTGTGGAGGCAGTTAGCCGCAGTGTTGTTATGTGCATTGCTCGCGAGAGTTTGGTTGCAGCCCTTATTTGAGAACAAGATGAGTAAGTCTAGCAAGGTGAAAGAGCCAAAGATGGTCGAGTCGACCTAGATCAGGGTTAGCTCAGGTGGATGCGATGCTCGGCATCAAGCCGAAAAACCCGGTCCGCCGAATCTGGAAGTGTCTGCAGGCAGTGACGCGTTAGGCGTTCAAAATGTTGAATGAAGCGTTCGATGGCCTTGGCCTCCATCAGGGCGCTGGCGTCCGTCGCCGCGTGTGCGCGCAGCTTCTCCTCCTGCAAGCTGCGCCATTCTAAGACCTGCTCGAACCCCGGCGCCTGCAACATCAACAGTAAGTGAATTTTCTCGAATAGGGTTTGGTACGTGCCCGCCAGCTGTTTATTGACGTAGGCACGCCAACGTCCGTCGCTGTCCTCATTGGCTTCTAGTTCGTTGATGGCCGGACTGAGCTTATCCTTTGGTTGTGGCTTAACACCGATGAACCAACCTTCGAGAATTATGAGGTCTACCGGCCCGCGAATTTTCTCGCAGCTCTCAACAGGCCTGCAGTCATCGATTGACTTGTCGAATCCGGGGAGGGTGATTTGCTGTTCAGGCCCTACGGCACGGAGTTGATCCAGTAGGCGCAGCGCCAGGCCTACATCGTGAGTTCCAGGTACACCGCGAGAACGTAGTAGTGGATGAACTGTGTCTGCCAATGCTTGCCGTTTCACCTTGGAATAGTAGAAGTCATCGATGGAGAGAGTGGCCACGCGATGCCCGCTCTTAGTAAGCAATGCGCCAAGCAATTTTGCCATTGTCGATTTGCCCGTACCTTGGGCGCCGTTGATGCCGATTAGGAATGGACCTTGCCTGCTCGATTGAAGTTCAACTTTTATATCGCGAACCAGCGGTAAGAAGCATTGCGTCGCATCCAGCAAATAAGTTGATGGGAGGCGCTCCTGCTGAATAAAATCTTTAATAAGCTGTTGATACATTGTGTGTAGATTACCAGTTAAGAAAATGCAAAGGCAAAAGTTGATTCTGTGAACACTGTTCGGTGTGTKCACAAAACATCCTGTGTTAGCATCGAATCAGTAATTCAAGTTCTACTGCGGCTATGCGATAGCCTCTTTTTTCGTCTAGTGGTCAACGCTTAGTTCTTGGCATCTAATTACTAGCACCTAACTACTAGCATCTAACGAATAGTATTTATCTCTTAGCACGACAACCGATTCTACCCTAAATGAAATCTTCACTGCTGCCAGAACGACCCTTGATTATATCGCCTACTTTGGCGGCGACCATAGGTTTGGAGGAGGCGGTAATGCTGCAGGTTTTGGCCGAGCTTATCTACGGCAAGGAAATTTGTCGGCGCGCTTCGCACCCGAGTCTAGATTGGGCGGTGCTAAGCGACAGCGATTTYCAGTCAGCATTTCCTTTCTGGACCACCGTAGACATATCGCGAGTGCAGAACAGTTTACAAAATTTGGGGCTCATAGTTGTAGATCCAATWKCAAACTCACCCACTAGYTTCTATGCGATAGACGATCCMAGYAATGAGTCKGCAGGCAACAGTGTTGCGAGTRTTCAGTCWGCGCCTAGTAGGCAGTCTGAAGCGCCTCGAATAGCGCCYCCGAATCCGATGCCCTCGATTCCGAACAGTGGCAGTGCCACGCTGATAGMGCCGAAYTGGCAGCCCAGCCTGGATTGGATCAAGAAATGCCARCAACACAATGTGCCGGAAGAATTTGTGAATGCCCTCATCCCGGAGTTCGTCAGCTATTGGCGTGACCGTCGCCAGGCACGCTTTTCTTGGGGAAACGCATTTTACAAATGGGCGCTGAAGGCATGGCGCGAAGAGCAAACTCGGAAAGGGGCATATGAGCTTGCCACCGAGATGTCCGGCGCATGGCGACCCAGCATCGATGCGGTTGGCATCCTAGAGATTTCGGGCATTAATAGCAGCTTCATAGAAGATGCTGTTCCTGAGTTTGTGCTTTACTGGCGTGAGCGCGGCATGGTTAACGGCGCATGGAATACCAAGTTCATCGAGCACATACGCAGGCAGTGGGCCAAATTCTCGGCATCATTTGGCTACGACGATACGCCGAAAGCTATCACGGCGAGCTGGCAGCCGAGCAACGACTGTTTCGAAATATTGGCGCTTGCAGAGATCGATGAAGACTATGCTAGAGGCAAGATTCCCGAATTCGTCCTGTATTGGAAAGACAGTCAGCAGGTTAAGTCATCTTGGAATACGGTATTTCTCCAATTTATCAAACAAGACTGGGCACGACAGTTGAAACAAAATGAGAGTGCAGATTTAGCTTATGCAGAAAATCAATCCCTTGCTGGATCAAGCCAGCAAAGAGTTAAAGAAAGATTCGAACGAATCGCTGACCGAAGTTGGGCGGAATAGATCCGCTCCAGAGCTTAGTGAAGGGGTGGCGGAACCCGCTGGCAAATTTAACGATGACGCCAAGCTCGACCGTGTCGATGCGATAAATCAGATATTCGCAGAATTTGAGTTCGCTTATCACAATCAATTTCACAAGGCTTTCAGCGATGCGGAAAGCCAGATTATCGCCAAGAAATACTGGCTGGGCACCTTGGAGATGTACTCTCCACTACAGATCGTGCATGCGGCAAAACAGGTGATTCGAACGCAGGATTACCTGCCGTCGATAGCGGCTTTGGTGAAGGCCTGTGAGCAGGGGCTAGATTTGTTTGGACTGCCGTCACCGCGGCAGGCCTATATAGAAGCCTGTGACGCATCTACTCCCAAGCGGGATTATCCCTGGAGTCACGAGGCGGTTTATTTGGCTGGGAAGGCTGCGGGTTGGTTTGTTCTTGCTACCGAATCCGAATCGAGGTCGTATCCGCTGTTCGACTATCACTATCAGCTTCTTTGCCGGCGCGTGATAAATGGAGAGCGGCTAGAAGTGACTGTGGCTGTACCTCTTCCCGATAAAGTTGCGCGTCTACTCAGCAAGGATGAGATGAAAGCCCGTCTGGCAAAAATGCGAGACGAGCTCGGGCTGTAGATCTACCGCCGTGCTAACCGTTTAATTTCTTGTACTTAACACGTGTCGGCACGTTCGAATCGCCAGTGCGCTTCCTGCGCTCCGTTTCATAGTCCGTGTAATTCCCTTCGTGCCAGGTGACTTCGCTGCCACCTTCGAACGCTAGGATATGGGTGCAGATACGGTCAAGAAACCAGCGATCGTGTGAGACCACGATGACGCAGCCAGGATAAGCTAGTAGGCCTTCTTCGAGGGCGCGCAGAGTTTCTACATCCAGATCGTTAGTTGGTTCGTCCAGTAGTAAAACATTGCCGCCGCGCTTCAGTAGCTTTGCCATATGCAGGCGATTGCGTTCGCCGCCCGATAGATCTTTCACGAATTTTTGCTGATCGCCGCCCTTAAAGTTGAAGCGGCTGGCGTAGGCTCTGGATGAAATTTCATACTTGCCTATTTGCAATTGCTCCTGCCCTCCAGAAATTTCCTGCCAGACGGTGTTCTCTCCATTGAGTTCGTCGCGGCTCTGATCGACATAGGCAAGATCGACAGTTTCTCCTAATTCTATGGAACCGCTATCGGGTTGTTCCGTTCCAACGAGCATGCGTAAGAACGTTGTCTTACCTGCACCATTGCCGCCAATGATGCCGACGATACTGCCCTTGGGTACCGAGAAGCTTAGATTCTCGATTAGGTTTTTATCAGCGAAGCCCTTGCAGAGGTCTTTCACCTCGATGACCTTGTCCCCTAGTCGTTTGCCGGGAGGAATGTACAATTCTGATGTCTCATTACGTTTCTGGAAATCTTGTGAATTGAGTTCCTCGAACCGCGCTAGTCGGGCCTTGCTTTTAGACTGCCTTCCCTTCGGGTTCGCGCGCACCCATTCCAGTTCAGATTTTATGGTGCGCTCGTGGGCGGCTTCTTTCTTAGCCTCTGATTTCAGTCGCTTCTCTTTCGTTTCAAGCCAGTTGGTGTAGTTGCCCTCGTAGGGGATGCCATGGCCACGGTCCAATTCGAGAATCCAACCTGCGGCATTATCGAGAAAGTAGCGATCGTGGGTGATGGCAACGACAGTTCCCGGGTAGTCCTGCAGGAAACGTTCTAGCCAGCCGACGCTCTCGGCGTCTAGATGGTTCGTGGGCTCATCGAGTAGCAACATGTCTGGCTTGCTGAGTAGCAGACGGCAAAGGGCCACCCGGCGTCGCTCTCCACCGGACAATTTACTTACTTCAGCATCCCACGGTGGCAGGCGCAGAGCGTCAGCGGCGCGTTCCAAGGTTCGTTCAATCTCCCAGCCGTCGCAGGTGTCGATCTTGGTTTGCAGCTCGCCCTGTTTCTCCAACAGTTCGCTCATTTCCTCGTCGCTCATGGGTTCTGCAAATTTATCGCTTATCGCGTTAAAGTCTTCTACGAGCTTGATAATCTCCTGAACGCCTTGCTGCACGTTACCGCGCACATCTTGATCTTCATCCAGTTCCGGCTCCTGCGGCAGGTAGCCGATATTGATGTCAGGCTGCGCGCGGGCCTCTCCATTAAACTCTGTGTCCACACCGGCCATAATACGCAGCAGCGTCGATTTGCCGGAGCCATTTAGGCCTAATACGCCGATCTTTGCCCCCGGGAAGAAGGACAGTGAGATGTCTTTTAGGATTTCTCGTTTTGGCGGGACGATCTTGCTAACCTGATGCATGGTGTATACAAATTGTGCCATTGARCAGTTTCCTAAGAATGASSTTGCTGGAATKAATGYKTCTGGAAAWNAACRCCCGAAATACAGCRCTTTTKCRCTGACGMGGTTACTTTSTGTAGACTCAAYTTCGCTGCTGCTGAGGYTGCAATAATGTTTGCGCCTTGGGAACGCTATTATGRCACAAGCYTAKTGCAATTTTCTGCCCATTTASGCGCCAGAATGCGAGYAGAACGCTAAGAATATTAATGTTCAAAGAAAGCGCATCATGTAGAATAGCGCCTTCAAAAATCYTGATCTGCGAACCAATCYGCGAAAGCGAATCTGGCGTAAATCYGGAGAAGAATWCACATGCAATCATTGCCCTCATAACCAGTAATCCTTCGGAGTAGCAGATGTTTACTAGCGAYACTAAACTTTCAGAATTTGACCCAGAGATTRGCGCRGCCATTGAAAAAGAGAAAAKTCGCCAAGAACAGCACATCGAACTAATCGCATCCGAGAATCACACCAGTCCTCTTGTTATGGAGGCGCAAGGTTCAGTGCTAACCAATAAGTACGCCGAGGGCTATCCCGGTAAGCGCTACTACGGCGGTTGTGAGCATGTGGATGTTATCGAGAATTTGGCCATAGCCCGAGTGAAAGAGTTGTTCGGGGCAGACTATGCAAACGTGCAGCCGCATTCTGGCTCACAGGCGAATGCTGCCGTGTACATGGCGCTAATGAAGCCTGGAGATACGGTATTGGGCATGAGTCTAGCGGATGGCGGCCACCTGACTCACGGTGCCAGCGTGAGTTTCTCAGGAAGAATCTACAATGCAGTGCAATATGGTCTGAATAGCGAAACCGGAGACATCGACTACGAGCAGGTGAACGCGCTGGCTCAGGAGCATAAGCCGAAGATGATCATGGCAGGATTCTCCGCGTTTTCACGTATTGTCGATTGGCAGAAATTCCGCGATATAGCGGACAGTGTCGGTGCTTACCTTGTGGTCGACATGGCTCACGTCGCAGGATTGATCGCCGCGGGCGTTTATCCAAGTCCGGTAAACATCGCCGATGTCACCACATCGACTACCCACAAAACTCTGCGTGGACCACGCGGTGGAATCATCCTCGCTAGAGCGAATCCTGATCTGGAGAAGAAGCTTAACTTTGCAGTATTCCCTGAGAGTCAGGGCGGCCCATTGATGCACGTCATCGCAGCAAAAGCCGTGTGTTTCAAAGAGGCGATGAGTGAAGAATTCAAGACCTATCAGGCGCAGGTGGTGGCGAATGCGAGGACTATGGCAAAGGGATTTATTGACAGAGGCTTCGATGTCGTGTCCGGCGGTACGGACAATCATTTGTTTCTGCTTAGCTTGATTAAGCAGGATATTACCGGCAAAGATGCCGATGCCGCTTTGGGGCTGGCGAATATTACGGTAAACAAAAACGCCGTTCCAAATGACCCCAAGCCGCCATTCGTAACGAGTGGCTTGCGTCTAGGTTCACCTGCAATCACTACGCGAGGCTTTGGTGAGACTGAGGTTGCCGATCTAACTGCTTGGATGTGTGATATCCTCGATGATATCGAAAATGAAGCGGTGATAGCCGAGGTAAAACAGAAGGTAGTTGAGCTCTGTGCTCGTTTCCCCGTGTATCAATAGTAGTAACAAGTGGCAGCAGGCTCCTAAGGCGAGTCAGTCGAAATAGCCTCTTGTCACATTATTAGAATATTAATTGAATGAGTGGTTTTTATGCATTGTCCTTTTTGTGGTGCGATTGACACTAAAGTAATAGATTCCCGGTTAGTAACCGAGGGCAATAACGTCCGCCGTAGGCGCGAATGTATTACTTGCGAAGAGAGGTTTACCACTTACGAGTCTGCCGAGTTGGTGATGCCGAGAATCATCAAGACGGATGGCGTACGCGAACCTTTCAACGAAGACAAGTTGATGACCGGCCTAACCAAGGCCTTAGAGAAGCGTCCTGTAAGTATCGAGAAGGTAGAAGAGGCAGTTACGCGCATCAAGGCAAATCTTCGCTCCAGTGGCGAGCGCGAGATTCAGTCTCGAGTAGTAGGCGAGCTAGTTATGAAAGAGTTGCGCGATCTAGATGAAGTTGCCTTCGTTAGATTTGCCTCGGTCTATCGCAGTTTCAAAGATCTCGATGAATTTCGCGCGGAAATTGACCGTCTCTCCAAAGACAATTCCAAATAAGTTCAGCTTGTTTTTCAATTTCGAATTCGGTGCGCAGTAGTCTCAAGGTCACCTGTCCGAAAAGCGCGGTTCCTGCTGAAGCCCAATTTCTTTTAAAGCACAACCTCATTCATGAAAACCATGAAAAAAATTCGTAACGATGAACTAGAACCAGCAATTGTTGACTGGCCAGTCTATATGCGCAGAGCGATAGATCTGGCCGCGAATGCGATTAATACATCCTCGAATCCCAAAGTAGGTTGCGTTCTCGTTACGAATCAGGAAATTGTAGGCGAGGGTTGGCATGTTGCCATGGGTGAGGATCATGCCGAAGTGATGGCGTTGAAGCAGGCAGGTGACCGGGCAAAATCTTCGACCGCCTTCGTCAGTCTCGAGCCGTGCTCGCACACCGGCTTAACCGGTCCTTGTAGTGATGCGCTGATTGTCGCAGGAGTCTCCCAGGTTGTCATCGCCAGCATCGATCCGAACCCTAAGGTTGCGGGAAGCGGCGTTGCAAAACTATTAGAAGCCGGWATACCCGTAACGCAGCTAACCGATTTTGATTCACTGGCCCGAGCRGTAACCCCTGGCTACTTCAAGAKGCGAGAACWGGSTATTCCCTAYGTTCGCTGTAAGCTCGCAATGAGYTTGGATGGCCGAACCGCGYTGGCGAATGGCGAGAGCAAGTGGATAAGTGGGCGASARTCACGAAGTGAYGTGCAGAGGCTGCGTGCCGCAAGYGGCGCCGTGATAACAGGYATAGGGACTGTGCTAGCAGACGATCCTTCTTTGAATGTCCGTATCGCTGACCTGMAGCTTGMTCCAGAAGAGATTGCTCGCAATGAGCTCTCTCTGTCAAARCAACCCCTRCGAGTMATTCTAGAYAGYCAGCTTCG
Organism: Gammaproteobacteria bacterium; assembly: GCA_016762975.1. Taxonomy (GTDB): domain Bacteria; phylum Pseudomonadota; class Gammaproteobacteria; order Pseudomonadales; family Pseudohongiellaceae; genus UBA9145. Next base: position 8,109 of record JAESUV010000222.1, read on the forward strand.
TACTCCCGATGCGGCTAAAATCCTTAAGCTGCCAGGCGAGGTGAAGATATTCTCTATCCAGCCGCCTGAYRCYGCCAAAAACCCTGCGCCGAATGTGGAATACCTGCAAGCGGCTGGTGGGGGAAAGAGAGTAAGTCTGCATAGTGTGCTAGAATCGCTGGCCTCCGATTTTGCCTGTACCGAAGTGCTTGTAGAAGCAGGCGCCACGTTAAGTGCAGCGTTTATACAGGCGGGCTTGGTAGATGAATTGATCATCTACATCGCGCCAAAATTGCTTGGTAGTGATGCGCGGTCTTTGCTCAATATAGCGGGTATCGAATCAATGTCGGATAGCCTGGATTTTGAGATTACCGATCTGCGGCAGATAGATCGCGATATACGTGTCGTATTGAAACCGATCTGATTTTAAGCCCGCAGAAAACTGATTCAGATAAGCGAATAACACAATGTTTACCGGAATAATCGAGGCGATTGGTTCAGTAGCCAAATTACAACAGTTAGGGTCTGACTGGCGCCTTACTATCGACAGTGGAAAGCTCGATCTAAGCGATGTTGTTCTCGGTGACAGTATTGCAGTGAACGGTTGCTGTCTAACCGTTGTAGAGCTACAGGAAAATTTATTTGGCGCCGATGTTTCCAATGAGTCGATGCGCTGTACAGCTCTCGGAGAATTCAAGGGCGGCACGCGCGTGAACCTAGAGAAGGCCATGCTCGCAAGCGGGCGCTTCGGCGGGCATATTGTTAGCGGCCATGTGGATGGTGTGGGCAGCCTGGTTGAATCGTCTGCAGACGGCGCTAGTGTGCGATTGGTATATGAAGCTCCGAAAGAGATAGCGAAGTATATCGCCGCCAAGGGCTCTGTTTGCATTGATGGCACTAGCCTGACCGTAAACGAAGTAACTGGTAGAAAATTTACCGTCAACGTTATTCCTCACACACAAACAGAAACGATAATTGGCGACTACAACGTGGGTCAGAGCGTTAATTTGGAAGTTGATCTTATAGCTCGTTATCTTGAGAGGCTATTACAAGGAACCGATTCTGGTGAAGAAGGATTGAATAAAGATTTTTTGACAAAGCATGGCTTTGGTTAGGTCGGCAGCAAACAAAGGGTATTTTTTCGAGAGAGTTTAGGGAAGTTTACAAAGAGTTTAGAGAAATTATGAAGTTGAATTCGATAGAAGAAATCATCGACGACATTCGCCAGGGAAAGATGGTGATATTGATGGACGATGAAGACAGAGAGAACGAGGGCGATCTCATTATTGCCGCTGAGCGTGTGCGTACCGAAGATGTTAATTTCATGGCGACCAATGCACGTGGTTTGATATGCCTTACTCTTACTCATGAGCGCTGTAAGCATTTGAAGTTGCCTCTCATGGTGAACGAAAACAACACGCCCTATAACACTAATTTCACCGTCTCTATCGAGGCGGCAACGGGTGTAACCACCGGAATTTCTGCAGGAGATAGGGCTCGCACTATTCAAGTTGCCGTTGGACGAGACAGCGGGTGTGAGGACATTGTTCAGCCAGGACATATATTCCCAATAATGGCGCAGCCGGGTGGCGTATTGCGCAGGGCCGGTCATACCGAGGCTGGGTGCGATCTTGCTAGGCTAGCTGGATATTCGCCTGCCGCAGCTATCGTTGAAATTATGAACGAAGACGGCTCGATGGCGAGACGTCCCGATCTTGAGAARTTCGCAGAGAAACATGGCATCAARATCGGCACYATCGTCGATCTTATTCATTACCGAATTGCGAACGAACATACTGTTACCAAGGTTTCTAGCARCAAGATGRAAACCAAGTACGGTGAGTTCGATGTCCATTCTTACAAGGACTCTATTAGTGGSAGCTTRCAYCTCGCCTATACCATGGGAATAGTCGATGCTAACGATCCTTTGYTGGTGCGAGTTCACATACCAAATACGATACGCGATATCTGTGAAGTGTATAACTCGGASCGCACCAGYTGGTCRTTCAGCGGTGCCTTGAAGAAAATCTCCGAAGAAGGCAAAGGAGTGGCTGTGTTATTATCCAGTGAAGACTACGGTCAGGATGTCGGGCAAAGCATTGCCAATATCTTGAGCGATGGTTCTGAGGTCGTTTCCACTAATCGAAGTGGCAGTGATCTCACCATTGGAACGGGCTCGCAGATACTAAGGGATTTAGGCGTTGGCAAGATGCGTTTGTTGAGCTTCCCAGCGAAATTCAATGCGATTTCAGGTTTTGATTTAGAAGTAGTTGAATTTGTTGAATTCGAGAAATAGATTTGATCGTAGATCGAGTCAATAACATATAGACGCGGCGGGATAGATTTACGCCGGAATGAGTCATAGAAAAAGAGTGGTAGGAAAGGCAATGGGTATAAAGACAATAGAAGGAAATTACAGCAACGTTTCAGGGAGATACGTGCTTGCTGTGGCGCGATTTAATAGCTTTATCGTAGACCACCTGCTCGAGGGCGCAATAGATGTGCTGCGCAAACACGGTGTAATGGATAAAGACATCACCATTATTAAAGTGCCAGGTGCTTTCGAATTGCCATTGGCTGTGAAGAAGATTGCATGCAGCGACGATTGCGATGCTGTCATCGCATTGGGCGCGGTAATTCGTGGTGGTACTCCACATTTCGAATACGTGGCCGGTGAATGTGTGAAAGGTCTGAGTCAAGTTAGCCTCGACAGTAGCAAGCCGGTAGCCTTCGGGGTACTCACCGTTGACAGTATTGAGCAGGCGATAGAGCGTGCTGGCACGAAAGCGGGCAACAAAGGCGCTGAAGCGGCAATGACTGCCATAGAAATGGTTAGTCTTCTAAGGCAGTTGGAGAAATAAGTGGCGCCGACCAAAACCGAATCGGAAAAGAATCCTTCGGCCCCCAAAAAGAAGAAGCCGCGAGCATCGACTAAGACCCCATTAGCGCAGCGGCGCAAGGCCCGTACACTCGTCATGCAAGCGCTCTATCAGTGGCATATCAGTAAAGCCGAGCCTCTGGAGATTGAAGCACAATTTCATGAAGAGAATGGCGGCAAGATTGACTGGGAATATTTTTCGGAAGTCTTCCTAGAGATTCCCAAGCAACAGGAAGCTCTGGATCAGCATATAGCTCCCTTGTTAGACCGTGAACTAAAATCCTTGGATCCTGTAGAAAGAGCGTTGTTGTATCTTGGAACATTCGAATTGGCGAATCGCATAGATATCCCTTATCGTGTGGTCATCAATGAATGTGTTGAGTTAGCGAAAACCTTCGGTGCGACAGACAGCCATAAATACATCAACGGTGTATTGGATAAACTAGCTAAGACTCTTCGCTCCGTGGAATTGGCTGCCAAGTAGCCGGCTCGGAAAACGCATTTCGATATTGATTTTAATTACTTGGCTTCAATTGCCGTTAAAATTTCGACTAGGAAATTGCAGCGGCATGCAGTTTTCAGTGTCGGCTAGATAGCGAGTAGATTTTATTTGGAAGCAATCGCCCCCCATCCATGGCGATTGCTAATCAAGCGCCGGTACCGGACGTCATGCACAAGCTAAACAATCACTCAGAATTTGCAATCATTCGCCGCTTTTTTGCGACATCCAAGCTGTCTTTCCCGCGTGAAGGAATCGAACTAGGGATCGGCGATGACGCCGCTCTCATAGATGTTCCAGCAAACAAACTTTTGGCGATGTCGATGGATGTGTTGATATCTGGCATACACTTTCCTGCTGACGCAGCCCCTTCTTTGATCGCTAATCGTGCGCTCGCGGTAAACCTAAGTGATCTCGCGGCTATGGGCGCTGAACCTTATTGCTTCACGCTAGGTTTGGTGCTCCCGGAAAGTAATGGGAAGTGGTTGGCGGATTTTAGTGGTGGTCTCGAACATCTAGCCAAGCAATACAATTGTCCTTTGGTCGGTGGCGATATGAGCGCAGGCCCAATGAGTATTAGTATTCAAGTACAAGGCCTAGTAGACAGAAATCGAGCCGCTCGAAGAAGTGGTGCGAATGTGGGCGACAAGATATACGTCAGTGGCACGCTAGGCGATGGCGCCATAGCTCTGCTTGCGCTTGGCTTAGACTCACATCTAGGCAGCGGATTTTGCTTATCCCAGCGCGATCCCAGCGCGGTATGTCGTAAGTTCTTTAAGGACGCCTACTTTAAGCCGCAACCACAAATTGCGCTTGCATCAGTCGCTGGGAAATTATTTTCAAGCGCTATCGATATCTCCGATGGACTTCAGGGCGACCTGCAACATATCCTCGATGCGAGTGAGGTAGCCGGCAGCATCAGATTGGACGCGATACCCTATTCCAAGTCCGCCATGTGTTGCGTTGGCTCAGAAAATAGGCTGCTAGCAGCCCTGTTTGGCGGTGATGATTATGAGTTATGCTTCACTGTCGCCGAGAAAGACTGTATCGAGCTGGAGTCTATCGCTAGAGAATTAGGAGTCAGAGTCACCTGTATTGGGGACATTAATGCAGGCGAGGGAATGGCCTATTTAGGCGCTAATGGCTCCCCAATCGAGCTCACCGCACAAGCTTTTCAACATTTCAGTGCCACCACGTAAACTCACAGTAGTAAACTAGAGTGACTATGAACTCAAACAAAGCGATCTTAGCTAACCCGATACACTTGTTAGCCTTTGGTTTTGGGGCCGGGCTTTCCCCCAAGGCTCCCGGTACTGTGGGTACCGTGGTCGCCGTGCTGATCTATCTAGCACTGCCGAGCATGCCGATCATTCTCTATGCTGGATTGATAGTGCTTAGTTTCGTTTTTGGCATCTGGCTTTGCGGTAAGACGGCAGAAGATCTGGGCGTTCATGATCATGGTGGCATAGTCTGGGACGAGTTTGTGGGGTATTGGATTACTATGTTTATGGCGCCAAGTGGTCTAATTTGGGTGCTTCTGGGCTTTGTCTTGTTTCGTCTTCTGGATATTTTCAAGCCCTGGCCCATTAAATGGGCCGATAAAGAATTAGCTGGGGGGCTTGGAATCATGCTTGATGATGTATTAGCGGGTATAATGGCCGCCCTGTGTATGCAGGCCTTGGTTGTGCTAATCGGCTAGGGTTTGACGAAATTAGAGGAAAGTTTTTTGACAGTTTCATTTGTAGCATCGGCAACTTTGCCCACGCAGTGGGGGCAGTTCACAATTCATGGCTTCGAAGACCTGGTAAATGGTAAAGAGCATGTGGCTTTGGTGTTCGGTGATCTAAGCTCAGACCAGTCAGTGTTGTGCCGAGTACACTCCGAGTGTTTGACCGGCGACTGCCTATTCAGTCTGCGCTGCGATTGCGGGCCGCAGCTACAATATGCAATGGAGAGAGTGGCGAAGGAAGGTCGCGGTATAATCCTCTATTTACGTCAGGAAGGACGTGGGATCGGATTGCTGAACAAGATCAAAGCCTACGCGTTGCAAGATTCTGGAGCCGATACGGTAGAGGCCAATGTTCAGCTCGGCTTCGAACCCGATAGCCGTGGGTATGAAATCTGCAAGCCCATGTTGGATCATTTTAATATTACTAGCCTGCGCATCATGACGAATAATCCCAGGAAGGTAGATGCCCTTACCGAGATGGGCATCGATGTCACTGAGGTCGTTCCAATACATACCGGTGCCAACCCCCATAACGAGAGTTACTTGGCCGTTAAGTTTGACAAGCTGGGTCACAATAAACCCACCTAGATCGTGTCTTCCTCGAAAAAACAGATCACCGTTGATTTTCTCCGCCATGGAGAACCTGTAGGCGGTGACGTGCTTCGAGGCAGGATCGACCATCCGTTGAGTGAGTTGGGGTGGTCGCAGATGCAAAAAGCCGCTGCACTGACCTCTGAGCGAGAACTCTCCCCTTCGACGCCGAGCTGGACCCACCTGATTTCTTCACCGTTACTGCGCTGCCGAGCTTTCGCCGAGCATCTAGCGAGGGTGACTGCGCTTGAATTGCGGGTGGTTGATCAGTGGCAGGAAATAGACTACGGCGATTGGGATGGCATGCAGCTTAGCGATTGGCGAGAAGAGGCGGGGCCGCAGTTCAAAGAGTTTCGTAAGGACGTGTCTAAGTTGCATCCACCGAATGGTGAGGCGTTTCTTTCCTTTAAGGAGCGAATACTGGCGGCGATGAATGAACTTGCCGAGCTACCGGATGGCAGTCATGCCTTAGTCGTAACACACGGCGGTGTACTGCGTGTTGTGCTCCCTACCGTATTGGGCATGCCACTCAATCGCAGTTATCCACTGCATATTCCCTTTGCATCCTTCAGTCGGATTACCCTGTCTGTTGATCTTTCCGCTAGTGCTACTTCGGGAAATGAGCGAAGCGGTAGTGATCAAAAAATCCGTGCGAGCTTGTTGTTTCACAATGCGGCGGAGTATGAAGGGCTACTTTCTTACTAGTTTCGCTCTAGCCTGGTCTAATTGCTCACACATGCTTTGCGCGCCAATCAGTGCTCGTGGGGTATGTCGCTGCAGCAGTTCGGGTGGTACGAAGAATAGCGAGCTAGTGCTAACGGCGCTGAGCTGTTCCCACTTGAGCCACTCGTCCAACCATTCCGGGCGCTCGATATCCATGCCGCTGGCGACGATYACCTGCGGGTTTCTAATCAACACAGACTCAATGCTTACCTTCGGCGCCACCARTGWGATGTCCGCGAATATGTTSACRCCGYCACACAACTCAATAATGTCATTGATCAATTCGTTGCCACCGGCACTGATTAGCGGYCTATCCCATACCTGATAAAAGGTTCTAATAGGYGTCTTATTTCGATAGTTTTCMGATAGAGTCGYCAAYCTGGTTTCGAACTCTTCRATKACCTCTTCCGCRAGTTTTTCGGTGCCTGCCAATATWGCCAATCTTCGAATATGGCTGGGGATCGACTSTAGCCGTTTAGGTTCSGCGATGTAGACTGTAAGRCCCAGYTCACGGAGCCGATTGACAGAGGCTCGAGGGTTTCCTGMCTGCCAGGCGACGATTAGGTCGGGCTGTAGCTGAAGAATTTTTTCCATATCGAGCATGTCGTACCGGCCGATGATGGGCAGCATTTTCGCAGCGAGCGG
>JAESUV010000223.1 GCA_016762975.1 Gammaproteobacteria bacterium
AAGTCGGGTTTTTTGTATGTGGCGGAGAGAGAGGGATTCGAACCCTCGATAAAGTTTCCCCTATACGCCCTTAGCAGGGGCGCGCCTTCAGCCACTCGGCCATCTCTCCGTGATCTTTTTCGAATCTTGGATTCGAGCAATTAATTGGCAGGTTATCTCTAATGCCGACCCAAATACTGAGTCGAGCCTCCAATCCACCTAACCAAAAATCGCGGGCATAATAACACAGACCCTAAGCGTACGAGAAGCGGGTTCTAAACTACTTCGTTTTCTTGAAAATATTTGATTTCACTGGCATTGAAGCCGAGATCTGCAAGGATTTCTGTAGTGTGTTCCCCGAGTGCCGGAACTGGCCCCAAACTAGGTTCATAACTGCTGTTATTTCCCGGTGGTTTGAAGCTTTTGACGGTTCCCATAGGTGTATCTGTGTCGATAAGGCGATTGAGTGCGTGAAGCTGAGGGTGATTCCAGACATCTACCATGTCATTTACATGCGCGAAGGCTATTTGTGCCTGGTCTAGCTTGGCGGCCATCTCCTCAGATGTGAAATTGGAGAATTTCTCCTCGATTATTACTTTTAGGGCTTCTCGGTTGGATGAGCGAGAGGCATTCGTTGCAAACCTTGAATCGGTGGTGAGGTCAGGTTGCTCGAGGATGCTTTCGCAGAATACTGCCCATTCTCGCTCGTTTTGAATGCCGAGCATGATGGTTTTTCGATCTTGGGTGGTGAATGAACCATAGGGGTAGATGCTGGCGTGATCTGAGCCGGTTCTGCTCGGTGCCGATGCACCGTCGTAGGCGTAGTTTAGAGGGAAGCCCATCCATTCGACCATGGATTCCAGCATGGAGATGTCGATGTTGCTGCCTTTGTTGGTCTTCGAGCGTTGAATTAGGGCTGCTAGTATCGCTGTTTGCGCTTGCATGCCTGCCGCTATATCCGCTATGGAGATGCCGCTCTTAACCAATTTTTTTTGGGTGCCAGTGATGCTGAGGAATCCAGCTTCGGCCTGCACTAAAAGGTCGTAGGCCTTCTTGTTCTCAAAGGGGCCAGCTGGACCATAACCGGAGATATTGCAGACAATAAGTTTTTCGTACTTGCCGTGCAGTTGCTCGAAATCCAGACCCATCTTGCGGGTTGCCCCTGGCGCCAGATTTTGTACAAGTACATCACTCGACTCCAGTAATCTCTGCAAAATCTGTCCAGAGTCCTTGTGCTTTAAATCCAGCGTAAGGCTTTGCTTCGATCTATTCGTCCAGACAAAATGCGAGGATTGACCCAGTACGCGATCATCGTAGTGGCGGGCGAAGTCTCCACTCTTTCTTCGCTCTACTTTAATAACGCGCGCGCCAAGTTCTGCGAGTTGCCTTGTGCACAAGGGGGCGGCGATCGCATGCTCGAGTGATACTACCGTTATACCCTGCAGCGGAGGTGTGTTGCTCATTGTGTCTCGGCCAGCACTGCCCACGCTTCCATGCAAAGATTGCCGGCGTTGTCTGCAATCCAAAGCTTCGCGTTACCCGTGTCGTCCGGTTTAGTGCCACAAACCTGAAATGATTCGATATCGAACACCGGTTTTATCGCCTTGAAGCTGAAGTTCGCTAAGGCTGCATTGGGATAATTGTCGTTGAGCAATTCCAGCAGATAAGTAGCTAGTAGTGGGCCATGTACAACGAGTCCGGGGTAGGACTCTGTATCCTTGGCATAGGCTCGGTCATAGTGAATTCTATGACCGTTAAAAGTCAGAGCAGAGTAACGAAACAGCAGAACCGGATCTGGCGTGACGGTCCGTGTAAAGTCGAAGTCTTCGTCCGCCTTGAGAGATGGTTTCGCAGAGACGTTGCCGCTGGGTAGATCCCTATAGACGATATCATGTTCTTCGATTAGCGCTACGCCCAACCTATCGGATAGTTCATGTGCTACGCAGACAAAGCCAAGTTTGCCGGACCGACCTTGTTTTAATGCAATCGACTTAATCGTAGAAGTGCGTTGAATGCTTTCGCCAACTATTAAAGGCCGGATGAAGTTCAATCTACTCCCGGCCCACATACGCCGCGGCAGGGGAATGGGTGGTAAAAAGTCGCCGCGGTGTGGATGCCCATCTTTCGCAATCTCAGACTGTTTTGAAGTCTGCAGAAAGTATAACCAATGCCACAGCGGGGGCAGCGCATCGCCAAGCGAAAAGGCAGTATTAGATCGATCCAGGGTGGCGGCGAGGCCTTCCATAGGTGCTGTTGTTAGGGTGCTGGATGCGGACTGTACCTTGCCTATCCATTCTTGGAATTGCTGTTCTGAAGCATTCTGCATTGTGGGCTTAATTATCCTCAGCTTTTCCTGGCGCTCTCTAACTATCCGGGCACCTTAAAGGGTGCTAACTTGATAGAATCTAATGGATGATAGTACAAGAAGCCAATAAAATAAGCTTAGAAAAGTATCTCGAAGCCTATCTCAGAACTATCTCAGAACTATCTCTGAACCATCTTGAAACAGTAGTGGTAGCGCCCATGAACGTAGCTGGAGACTAACAGTGAAAGGAAAGTATTTTGAAGAGCTAGAGGTCGGAATGCTGTTTGAGCATCAGCCTCACCGAACGGTGACAGAGTCTGATAATTTAACCTTCTGCACTATGACCCATAACCCGCAGCCGTTGCATATTGATGCTGAGTTTGCGAAAACAACACAGTTCGGTCAGATAATAGTGAATAGCTATTTTACGCTTGGCCTAGTGGTTGGTTTGTCGGTTGGCGATACGACATTAGGCACAACGATCGGTAATCTCGGAATGGACAAGGTGGAGTTTCCTAACCCTGTTTTTATCGGCGATACTCTGCGCGCGCAAACGAAAATCGTAGACAAACGAGAATCTAAAACTAAAGCTGATAGAGGCATCGTTTGGTTCGAGCATCTGGGTATCAATCAGCGAGGCGAAATTGTTTGTGAGTGTATTAGAAAGGGCATGATGCTGCGGCTACCAAAATGAATAGCCTGTACAAGACTAATTCAAGTGCAGTAGCGAGGAGTGATACATGACATTGCGAAGATCGATTCACTTCGTCCCCGGTGGCAACGAGAAGATGCTAAACAAGGCCTTAGGTCTTTCAGCTGATTCATTAATCCTCGACTTAGAAGACTCGGTAACGCCGGAGCGAAAAGCCATGGCTCGAGATGAAGTCTGTGAATGGCTATCTCATGCCGATTTCAAGAGCCAAGAAAAACTCGTTCGCATAAACCCAATGGATTCAGAATGGGGTAGAGACGATCTAGAGGCGGTGTTGCAACACCGGCCCGACGGCATCGTATTGCCAAAAGTGTTAGACCTGAAGGCGGTGCATGCCGTTGATCAGTTGATCATCAATCAGGRAAAAATCACCGGTGCGGACTACAGCGACATTAAACTGTTGYTGATTGGCACCGAGATGGCRGCGGCGGTATTTAACCTCGCGSAAATGGTRAACCATGAGCGTGTTGAYGGAGTCACCTGGGGTGCGGAGGACTTGTCTGTSTCSCTWGGTGCGAGAGCRAAGCGCGATGAACAAGGGAATTAYCTGGACGTGTTTAGCTTTGTGCGTTCGATGTGCCTGCTCGCTGCAGTGGCGGCCAAAGTGCAGCCGATCGATGCCGTGTATGTCGATATTAAAAATACCAAAGGTCTTGAACAAGAATGTAAGGCGGCAGCGGACATGGGTTTTACCGCGAAGTTGACTATTCACCCAAATCAGATCGATATCGTGAACGCAGCGTTCACGCCAAGTGCGGCCGAGATAGAAAGGGCCGCAGCTCTGGTATCGGCATTTGAGGCACAGCAAGCTCTAGGCAAAATGGCCTTTAAATTCGACGGCGAGATGGTCGATGTACCCCACCTCAAACGCGCGCAGCAAGTATTGGCGCTCGCGAAGCTCAATGATTCAGGGAGTTAACTAGTCGTGGATTTTACGGAGACACAAGAACAAGGCCTGATTCGAGAATCGATTCGCAAACTCTGCACTGCCTATCCCGACGATTATTGGATGCGATGCGATTCCGAGAAAGAATTTCCAATAGACTTTTTTAACGAAGTTGCGAAGGCGGGCTGGATTGGCATAGCCATGCCTGAAAAATACGGTGGCGCTGGAAAGGGCATTCAAGAAGCCGCAATAGTGCTAGAAGAAGTCGCGGCCTCCGGTGCTGCAATGAATGGTGCAACGCCGCTACACCTATCAATCTTCGGCATGCATCCGGTCGTAAAACACGGCAGCGAAGCGATGCGGGAAAAATACCTGCCGGCGGTTGCTAGTGGTGAGCTGCAAGTTGCCTTCGGTGTCACAGAGCCGAATGCAGGCAGTGATACAACGTCAATCGAAACCTTTGCAAAAAAGCACGGTGATCATTACCTAGTCAAAGGACGAAAGGTCTGGACGACTAAGGCATTTGAATCGGAGCGAGTATTGTTGTTGGTGCGCACCACGCCAAAAGACAAAGTGAAACGCAAGACCGATGGCATGACACTGTTGCTGGCTGAACTACAGAAGCCGGAGGTATCCATCTCGGCGATTGAAAAGCTCGGTCGTAACGCGGTTCGAACCTGCGAAGTTGTGTATGACGATCTAAAAGTCTCAATCGAGGACAGGGTAGGAGAAGAAGGTGAGGGTTTTCGCTATCTGCTCGATGGTTTGAACGCGGAACGTATTCTTATTGCCGCAGAGGCGATTGGTATTGGCAGGGCGGCACTGCGCCGTGCAGTTCAATACGCGAATGAGCGTGTCGTCTTCAACCGTCCTATCGGCAAGAATCAAGGCATTGCCTTTCCTTTGGCAGAGGCCCGCATGAGATTGGATGCGGCCGATCTGATGAACAAGAAGGCAGCTTGGCTAATAGATAACGGCCAACCCTGCGGCGCTGAGGCGAATATGGCGAAGTGGCTGGCGGCCGAGGCTGGATTCTTTGCGGCGGATGCGGCGATACAAACACACGGCGGCTTTGGTTACGCGAGGGAATACCATGTTGAGCGTTACTGGCGCGAAGCAAGATTGATGAAGCTCGCGCCTATCTCTCAGGAAATGATTCTAAATTTTGTCTCAGAACACGTGTTAGGTTTGCCGCGCTCGTACTAAAAGAGCGAGTGATTGAACTGCCAACGTCCGCAAAAGTAACACGCTATCGTTTTCGCGCTAGGCAGTAGCACTATCAGCAAATGCGCGTTTTCGAATACTGAATTCCATAAAAGGCGAGTACAGCGCCAATAAATAGATCTGCATCAATAGCATTTTTCGCTAGTGTTTCTACACTTGATGTAACGCAATTGACATAATCAAAAATTTCTCAAACTGCGGTGGTGATCATCACGCAGATTTACTAACGGTTGTTACCATTGCACCCAAACCGTCAGCCTGCTTTCTCAGATAGGCAGCTGTCTCTCTTGAGCCGAAAGCCTGCCGGCATCTTTTGTATGCCATGACCCCGCGGATGCCCAGTTGAACGAAAAGCAGATGCAAATGCAGAGAATATCGTATATAAAACACCCTCATTGATGCACCTACACCAGACAGGATACCTCATGAAATTTCCCATGAAGAGAACTACAAATCACGGACTACTACTCGCACTTGGCCTTCTTTTTAGCCTCTCCCTCAATAGCGTGGCAGCCCAAGAGCTCAGTGAGAATGACGATCCAGAATTTCAGCGCGTCGCACCCTTTCAGGTTTTCGATAACCTCTACTATGTGGGTGCCAAATGGGTCTCCGCGTGGTTATTAGAAACTGATCAAGGGCTGATTCTGTTCGACACTCTCTATGGCGAGCTAACCGACCTCGTAATCGACGGTATTCGTGAGCTAGGCTTCGACCCTAACGATATTCGTTATGTGGTGGTAACCCATGCTCACTACGATCATATCGGTGGAGCCAAACGCATGCAGGATGAGTTTGGAGCCGTCGTCTTAATGACCGCAGAAGACTGGGACATGGTAGAAGAGGATCCCGTATACCGCGAATACCCCAAGCCTATGCGCCACCTTCTGGTGACGGACAACGGCACAGTGAATCTCGGTCGCACCGGGCTGCGTTTCGTTAAGACACCGGGGCACACGGTCGGTGTCGCCTCGACGCGTTTCACCGTGTATGACAACGGCTTCCCCTTTCAGGCTTTCATGTTTGGTGGAGTGGGGCTCAATTTTGAAGGGGTAGAGCGAACAGAGATGTACATCGCAAGCGTGAAGCGTCTGCAGCAGATGGGCGATATTGAAGTCAATATTCCCAATCATGCAGCCTCCGGCGATGTGTTTGCGCGCTACGAGTTATTGAAGGAGCGTCAGGAAGGCCAGCCGCATCCCTTTATCGACCCAGAGGGCTACACCGCCTGGTTGGACGAGCTCTTGGTCGCTGCCGAAGCCAAGCTAGTGGAGGAAAAAGCAGCGCTGGACCAGTAAGTCAGTCGCCGAGAGCCTACTCGCCAAACTGCTGGAAGAACGCCTTACTCTGTTCGTCGGCTGGGAAATAACTCTCTATGAGCAGCTCTTCCATGCCGGCGTCCAGCGCCGTGCCAAATTGGGTCAGGGTAGAGAACATCTTCAATGACTGGCCACCCAGTTTGAAATCCACCGTAAGCATAGGTCCGTCAGCTGAGGAGTCATTAGGCTGCTGCCAGTTATCCGGCGGAGACAGCTCCATCAAGCGCTTATAGAGCGCATCGTCGCGGGGCTTGCCGAAGGCCAATACCTGCTTTCGTAGCCGCCGCAGCGTGTGGCTGGCCACCTCATCCCAATTCTCGATGAAGGGCCTGTAGCAGTCCTGTCGAAATACCGCTTCGAGTATGTTCATAGTAGGGAGCRCACCGTTKCCGCYCATAAGYTGGGYAGTCATCATYTGCTGCGCACTATTCGCCATCAGCACATTCCAGCTGCCATCCATAACCAATGCCGGATAYGGGTTGTGGTTATCCAGAATTARSGTCAGCGCCTCTCGAACCGGCTGCATGTCATTCGCYGTGAGATCCAGTTCCGTRTAGGCAGCGGCATAACCACCCGAATGYAGTAGCAAGTTGCTGTCCTTGTGGGGCAAGTCGAGCACATCTGCGAGGCGCAATATCATGGCCCGACTAGGGCTGCTCCGCCCAGTCTCGATAAAACTGATGTGCCGCGAGGAGACATCGGCCATCAGTGATAGGTCTAGCTGAGAGAGCCGATTTTGCTTGCGGTATTCGCTGAGTAGGGGGCCTACGGCAGACATCTGTACATTCCCTTTGATTCGAATTTACAGACATTGTAGCGAGCTAACTGCCGTGTTTCCATTACCTGTTAGGTAACGGTATCGAATGACTATATGAAGGAAAAGGAGGGAATAATGGGCTTAGTGACTTCTTAGGTATGTCACTTAAGATGTTGATATGTAAATATATAAACGATCAAGTTAAAGTGAATTATTCGATCTGCTGCAACGCAAATTGCCGGCGGGCCTGACTCAACTGCGCCGCGCTCATGCGCCCCTCCAAGTCCACACGAAGCGCATCAGCCTTGCTGCTCTGATTCGCTATCGCGACGTTCGCCCAGACATGGGCGAGCACCAAATCGCTGTTAGCCTGCTCACCCGAAAAGAGCGTAGATATATAGTTGGAGAGCTGAGCATATAGACTAGGTGCTTCATCAGAAGAGAGTTCTCCGTCGGCATACAGATTGGCAAGTATTAGCGCGGCGGTGGGATGCCCCCCATTGGCTGCGCTCTCAAACAGCTCAACGGCCTTGCTTGAGTCTGCCATTACTCCAGCGCCTGAGTGATACAAGTTACCGAGATTAAATTGTGCCGCCACATGCCCTTGTTGCGCCGCTGCATCGGTCCAGCGAAAAGCCTGCGCCGTATCTTTTTCTATTCCCTGCCCGGTGAAGTAGAGAATCCCTAGGTTGTATTGAGCCAGATCGAGCCCGTCCTCTGCCGCAAGTGAGAATTCATGAAAGGCGGTTTCAAAGTCGCCCTTAAACGCCGCATTCACTCCGTCCTCGTAGTCGGCAAGAAGGCAGGGGGAGGTGATTAGCAGAAGGGCGCAGCTGAGTGCCTGTAATCCACGGCTTGGGGTATTCATTTCATTGATTTCGCTCATAATCCTAATGGTATTACAGCTGATCCCTAGAGAAAACACGCAGACGGCAACTAGCGCCATTTAAGTCTATGAAAAATCATTCATTTCGCTATAATACCGCCCTCTTCACGCACTGAAGCCTAGGCAGAAGGCATTGAAGAGAGAAGTGAAAGAAATACGCACCCATAGCTCAGCTGGATAGAGTAGGGCCACTCGCTAGAGTATGGTTCAGTGGATGTAGGAAGAATAAAGAAATATGCACCCGTAGCTCAGTTGGATAGAGTACCTGGCTACGAATCAAAGGAGCGGAGGTCCGCAGACAGCCGAAGGCTGCCCGAAGGTGAGAGGGATTTGGCTTAGCCAAATTACGAATCAAAGGAGCGRAGSWSCGCAGACAGCCGWAGGCTGCCCGAAGGTGAGAGGGATTTGGCTTAGCCAAATTACGAATCAAAGGAGCGAAGCTCCGCAGACAGCCGTAGGCTGCCCGAAGGTGAGAGGGATTTGGCTTAGCCAAATTACGAATCAATCGTGCTGGCACAATGCCGAAAGGTTATTGAAGAAGCAGAGAAGTAGTTAAAAGTTTACGCACCCATAGCTCAGCTGGATAGAGTACCTGGCTACGAACTAGGGGGTCGCATGTTCGAATCATGCTGGGTGCACCAAACAATAAAAAAGGGGTCCTTTCGGACCCCTTTTTTATTGTTTGGAGTATTTAGCCGAAAGAACATGCCTGTTCGCAAGGAGCGAAGCTCCGCAGACAGCCACAGGCTGCCCGCAGGGTGAAGGTTTTGGCTCAGCCAAAATCTGAATCAATCATGCCCCGCAATGAATGCAGAAAACCTGCCAAAAATAGATCTGTCCCCTTTAATTCTAAAAGCGCAATGGGTTTTTACTGAGTTCGTATGCGGGAAATGGAAGTGGATAGTTGCCTGATTTTGATTTAGCAATTCATGCGCCGGATTTTAACCTGACCGTCCGCTTTCGCGGTGGTTTCAACTGGTCGATGCAACACATGCATTAAACCTATTTGCCCAGACTCCATTTGTTACTCGAACCAAACAATTGCAGAGAGAAGCACTGTACATAAACACATGATTTTGACGATCCATTGAAGAAACGACAGCTTTCAAGTAATTTGTATCCCACATCATTGAGCTGTTAACAGACTGAGGCCCTCACCAAGAATGTCATCCAAAATATGCACAATGGCTTTTCTTCTATTAATGTTCATTGCTTCTTCCGGAGTAGCATCCGAAGGCGCAAGCTACAATATTGAAAAAAATACTTTAACGATTCCCGTAGTGAGCGTAGATGATCTAGCGTTCTACAACTTGGAGTTGGGTCTTCCCCATATTGAAACCGAATACTTCTTCGACGCCAATAAAGCGGTCTCTTCGTGGATCTTGAACGCGCGCTCGCAATCGATGCATGTGAGAACCGATATCTTTTTCGATGTAAAAGCAGTCAGTGAAATTGAGACGAAAAGTAATTCTGATGCCTATTACTCGATCAATGCCTCTCGCCTTAACGTGCCTAATGTTGATGTGGCCGGCGAGCAATGGATAATGAACTTGGGCCTGGCCTCAGACGGTTCGAGATTCATTTTTGATTCCGCGCTCTTGCCCTCTATGGATGCCGATGGAAGAATCCTTGAAGTCGAGTACATTGACAGCTCGCTGAATGGCTTCACTTATCGATTTGATGAAAGAGGGAGTATCAAAAGTATCGCATATGGCTCCATTCTATATACTTTCCTGAGCAACCAAAGAGTACTTATCACCGGTAATATAAAAGTTCATAACAGCACCTGGCTTGGCGAAGTAGATATTGCAGATCTAGACTCTCCTATTGCTCTAAACAACTTCTTTAATTCGTTTTGGCACTCATATAACGCCGAAGGAACCAGTGATACTGCGGATCCTGTCACAGTGGGAACCGCAGTAATGACTCATACTCATCCGTCGTTTATTGCCCTTTCAATTCGGTCATGGATATTTACATGTGCTTCTGCTGCGGTTAGCACTGACTCTTGGGAATCGATAGCTCAGGCATGTGATTCCCCTGCAAATTGATACCATCTATTCGCTTGGATAAAAGATAATTTCAATGTTTAGATGAGATTTCGCCTACCAAGCAGAAATAGCGTTAGAAATATCTATATGTCCGCTTTGGGTTGTGAGTTCAGCCGGTCAGGACTAATCGAGGCTCATTACTACAAGTGCCATATTAAGCCAAAGTCACGACACATGGTTGTAAAGCGTTTGACGACTAATCCCGTACTCCAGCGCTAAAGAAGTTTTGCCTTCACCCTTCTTGATTCGGCTCTTAATCTCACGCACTTGAGATTTAGTTAGTTTCGGTTTTGCCCCAATCTGTTTGCCTGCAATCTTAGCTGCCCTGATTCCCTCACGTTGACGTTCTTTGATCAACGACCGTTCAAACTCGGCGAATGCACCCATCATCTGGAGCATCAGCTTTTGCAGAGGTGAGTCGTCGCCGGTAAAAGTAAGACTCTCTTTGTGAAAGATCAGTGATACACCTTTACCGGTGATTGTTTCAACCAGCACTTGTAGGTCTTTAAGGTTCCTGGCTAAGCGATCGATGCTATGGACATGCAGAGTGCCACCTTTTCTTATCCACTCCAGTAGGTCTGTCAGGGCGGGTCGGTCAGTGTCCTTGCCAGAACGTTTGTCAGTGAATACCTTTTTCAGCTTGATGTCACAGAGTTGTCGATCAGTATTTTGGTCAACACTGCTAACGCGGATATATCCGATGTTGCTCATATTAATGCCCTCCAGTAATGTCGATATGAGTCCAAAGGACAACTGGACAAATGTCCATTAAATAGGAATTGGACTTATATATACACTGGCAGGCCGCATAGCTAGGCCGATCAAAAAGTGTCAATCAAGTATACTCAGTTGGACACCGCACCCATGATAAGGGGCAGGTAGAAAAGTGATTTGGATTTTTTCAGTCTCCATATAGGAAAAACCAAAATGGCCGTAGGCTTTCGGGGGTGCCCGTAGAGGATTTTTGTTTGGTACTATTGACCAGACACCACCCATGTACAGTGCGTGCAGGTAGTCGATGGGGCTAGGCCTGTGAGTTATTTTTCCAAAATTGGAACGGGCGTTTCTGCTATACTTCCAGACATGGACAGATTATTGCCAATGTACATGGATTCAGAACCCGTCATTCGGCTTGACTCAGAAACCTGCTGGTCTTGGGCAGAAGAGCGAGGCGAATGGATTAGTGTCCATCCAGCCGAAGTATCAAATTCAGCATGGGTTATTTCTTCTGAGGACTTCTTGAACTTTGTAGCAAATATTCCTCTTCCGCCACTGCCTGACGGCAGTACACCGTGGGATGTTTGGGATACCGCAATAGAAGCTACAACCGGCTCCCAAGAGCCTTAAAGCTTAGCCAATTCTATCGAATAGAGTGCCACCGCACACCAATTTAACGCACAGCCCACTAGATGTAGTACCTCCATGCAACGATATAGCATGAAGCCAGATAACCTACTGATTTAGTTAGAATCACTATTTCCAGCAATCGAATTTTCCGGCAAGATCAAAGATGAATCCAATTTCGAGATTATAGTATGGAATGGTTAATTGGCGTAGCTGTGGTAATTGGATTCTTTGTTTGGCAAGGGTTTAGAACTAGATGCCCATTATGCGGCTTAAGCGCTCTCCACCCTCGGGACGAGCAAAGAGAATCTGAACAACGAAAGCGTTATGAGTCAATGCAAAGCACTGGGATGCTTGGTGGCTTAGATCGACTAGGCTCATCTTTAGGTTCCGAGCGTACCAAGCCTGGATACAACAATAGAAACCTCAAATGCAAGAGTTGTGGGCACGCATTTGGTCGGAGGGAAGCCGTAATCTGGCTAACTACTTCAAATAAATTAGGCGAAGAAAAAGCGCTGGATGAATATAAGAAGCTAATAGCAAATCGAGATAGTGAATTCTAAATGGGCTGGCGACTTTTCCAAATTTCATATGGGCATACTGTTTTTTGTGATTTTCCCTCTCCAATTGCTCTATGCATTAGGTTTTACGCTATTTTTCATAATTATTCCTCTTCGATTGTGGGTTGGTGACTAATGGTTCCCTGCGAAAGCCGTAGGTCCCAATTGGATTGGAGTTGCGGTAATTATCGCCATTTTGACAAGTCTCAATCCGCCTGAAAACCCTGACCCGCTTAGATGTAGGGAAACAATTTCAGGATTACGATGCGAGTAAGATGGCTGCTATTCAGTTCTTGATAAAGGTTTGCCACACTGAAGGAACTATATGAGCAAGGAGAAATCAGTCCCGCCATCTACGACGGATTCATGGGTATACTCTCGTCCAACTGGGGAGCCCAAGCACAAGGCAGAGCCAGGAGTGTTCGGAGAGATGCTAGTGAAGAATCTCAAGAAGAATCTAAACGAGAAAGCGAACAAGAAAGCGAAAGAAAGTTAGAGCCGCCTGAAAATCTATCCAGGGTTGTACAAGTTGATCCTTGGATAGCTCCCACGCAAGTTCAAGCGTCTTTGCGAAATTCCGGCCGAAGTAATTCTGTCTGGAATTGGCTTTATTCGATAGCAGCACGAATCTATTTTCCCACCCACCAGATACAAAAAACCAAAACAGCCGTAGGCTTTCGAGGGTGGCCGCACCGGATTTTTGTTTGGTACTATTGACCAGACACCACCCATGTACTCTACACAGAGCCAGCCCATGGGCCATGACTCCACGCTCAATTACTGTGATACGATCGAGTTGTCTGTCCAATCACAGGTTAAGCCGGCTAGAGAATTAATGAAAGACCATACAAGAGAGTGCAAATTATAAAATTCTCCTAACACATGAAAATGGTTTCCAGAAAAAATGAGCATTTACCCCCGCCTTAGAGTCTTTGTCAGTTCGAAAATGGAAGAATTGGCTCCAGAACGACAAGCGATTAAAGCCGCACTCGATACATTGAAGGTAGATGGCTGGGTCTTCGAGGAAGACGCTGGTGCGCGTGCCACTAGTATTCAGCAAACATACTTGCAGGAAATTGAGGATGCTGACCTTTACGTCGGGCTGTTTTGGATAGGCATTGGTGAGTACACAATCGGAGAATATGAGCATGCGCAGAAGCTCGGTAAAGATTGTCTGATTTATGAAAAGCGCTCCAATATTGATGAAAATCGTGACCCCAAGCTCCAGTCTTTTTTAGACAAGTTAGGTCGTGTAGAAACAGGACAAACTATCCAGTGGTTTGAAACTAATGAGGAACTGCGCGAGTTAATTCAACAGGATATAGCTCGCTGGCAGACTAGCAAGATTCGTGAACGACAGTCTCCGATCGACCCACTGGCAGAAGAGGCAGTCAGAGCTGTTACGAAAATAGCGGAGGAAAAAGAGAGAACTAAAAGGGGACAGATTTATTTTTCTGCATGTTCACGAACATATCGGGAAACTTCGCCTTCCTATCTCCTAGAAAATAAATCTGTCCCCTTATTTATACATATTCATTACTATCTTAAAAAACCAAAGGGTTCAGAGTGCTTTGATCAGGAACCAGCTACATAAAAATCAAACTACTCTGAATCTCCCCCTTTGATTGGTGATGCTAATCCCAATATCTAGCATTGATAGAAATCAGAATCATTTGCAGCAAACATAGTTTTAATAAAGGCTTCTTTCTTATCGCTGAGAAAATATGCATTAACCCCATGCCTGTTTAAAATCCCGCCACGAGTAAAATCGAATGCATAGACAGCGTCTACTTGTTCTTTATGTTCATTTAAATTAGCTAAAAAAGCGCAGTACAAGCCTACGTCTGCTCCCGCTCCAGTAGCTCCGCCAGCATTCAGGTTTTCAAGCCCAAAGACTTTTCCTAATACCCAATCTTTAGTATTCAGGCTGAATATCAGAGTGGTATTTGGCGATAATAGGCCGCTTTCTCGTTCTGGATCCTGCTTACCCACACCCGTAAAAGTATCAGTTGATGTTGCAGCGGCTATCATTCCGACTCTTATCTCCGGAAAATTTGGAATAGGGTACTGTTCGCCGCTTCCATCCCTGTGTTCATAGAATTCAGAAAAATCAGTTCCGCGTCTATCCTCGTCATACAGATTTGGGAGGGCGCTATAGGGATTGCCGAGCAATGCACCAATTACAAAGGCACCAGAACTGTGGGAGAACATTCTTATTTTGGGAAGTTCAATATCATTCTCGTTATAGGCGAGTTCCATACCGTGAAATAACTGGCGAAGTTTAAATCCTACTAAGGGTCCAGCGGATTGAGCGAATCCCCATGATTTCGTGAAAAGTGGCGTTCCATTAAAACCATCCCAATATAATTCCACCATTAGCGGGTCAAATCCTTGGGCATGTATCTCATTTATAACATTTTCATACCAACCACTACTTTCACTATAAGTGTTGTTAAAACCGTGGATAAGGAATAAAACTTCATCTTTGCCTAGCCTAGCTGCTTGCTCATATATGAGCTGTCCTTCTTTATGCCAAAGTTGTTTTTGTGCACTTTTCCAATCTTGAGTGGTCGAGCAGCTTTGGCTCTCAAAGTCGCATTTCTCAGTAGCTATAGTCTGACAAAGTAAGTAAGCATCGCTACCAGGATTGTTCTCCGAGTTTAAGCATAGTTCTGAATTCTGATGGACACTCTGGTTAAAAAGACTCCCAGCGCCAGTTGCTGAATTACCAATCAAATTTGGAGTGCTCGGATATCCGGTTTTTGGATATACGTTGCCAAAAGCATCTATGAATATTTGTAGTGAGCCATCTGGTAGTTGAATATCCCTGCTTTTTCTTTCTGCTTCCGCTACCTGTGAAAAATAAAACACATTGTTCGGTGCACTGGAACAAGAAGTCAATACAGATACGGACAAAATAAAAACAGGAAGAAAATAATTAATCATCATTACGGCTCCATTGTTTATTATTCAATTCAATATTTGGAATATTGAACAACGCAAATCAAAGGGGTCGGAGTCTGAGATATCCCCAGAAAATATCTAGAAGTATTAACGAGTTAAGCTAACTAAAGTGCATACATGACACGATAAAACTCTCCAACAGGCGACCAAA
>JAESUV010000044.1 GCA_016762975.1 Gammaproteobacteria bacterium
TAACCTATCAAAGAATTTAGACTTGTAGAAGCATCGGCAACTGCTCCTGCGTTGCTCTATCTCCTGCGTCCATGCAGTCGTAAGTTTTATTGAGCAGGGAAGAAAAAACGATTCCCGTTAATTCAGCTTTAGCAGGAGCTAAGCGAGCGCTCACACTCAATGGATGTTATTTTTTCAGAACCATCTAGCGTTAATGCGCTAAGCAACCCGCCCCATAAACAACCGCTATCCAAACAGATGGTTTTACTTGAGTGATTTAAGCCTATTGTTGACCAGTGACCGAATAGAATTTTTTCGTCAGCTGTTTTCCTACCAGGCACTTCAAACCAGGGAACTAAACCTTCGTCTTGGCTACCAATGGCGCCTTTCTCGTTAAAATTTAAGCGACCTTCGAGGTCGCAAAAGCGCAATCGGGTGAAACAATTGGTGATAAAACGTAAGCGATCCATGCCGCTTAAATTCTCATCCCATTGGTTGGGTTGGTCGCCATACATTTTCGCTAAAAAGGAGCCTAATCGATCGCCTCTGAATACGTCCTCAATTTCACTAGCATAGCGCTTTGCATCCTCGATGCTCCATTGTGGTGGTAGACCTGCATGGACCATGCTGTATCCAAGGGTTTTATCCGCATAAAAGAAAGGCCGAGATCGTACCCAGTCGATTAACTCTTGAGCATTTGGCGAATTGATAATGTCGCTGCAGGTGTCTATTTTGTGCGGCTGCATATGGCCGTATGCAATCGCTAAAAAGTGACACTCATGGTTGCCTAAAATGGACCTTGCACTATCCCCGAGCGAGATAATAAAATTCAACGTTTCTAATGATTTAGGACCTCTATTAATAAGGTCTCCAACAAACCAGACCTGGTCATTGCTGGGGTCAAATTTAACGGCGTCTAATAGGCGGCGAAGTGGATCGTAACAACCTTGAATATCACCAATGGCATAGGTTGTCATGGAGGCTACGTATTAATGTAAAGTTCGAGGAATGGAAAGCGAGAAGGGTGGAATGATAGCGGTGAACTTCTTACCTTCCGAATCCACCATGTCATAACTGCCTTGCATGGCACCAACTGATGTCTCTATGATCGTACCACTGGTGTATTCAAATGATTCACCGGGTTGAATATGCGGCTGTTCACCGACAACGCCCTCGCCATGAACCTCTTGTGTTTTACCATTAGCATCGGTAATAACCCAGTGGCGAGTAATAAGTTGAGCTTCGATATCGCCCGTATTTTTTATGGTAATTGAATAGGCGAACACATACCGTGCAGCCTCAGGCTCTGAAGAAGATGCGATATAGGCTGAATCTACACTGACTTGAATGTTTGAAATTTTAGCGTCGCTCATAAGGTAATCCGCAATTAAAGTTGTTACAGTAGTTGTTTTGTTATGTTTGATTTTAAATTGACACTTCGACATAACTCAAGTTTCTACCCACGGGCATCTGAAGTAAGATGGTGATGGTTGATATTATCTAGGAAAACGTGATTTGAAAGTACATATTTTAGGTATTTGTGGCACCTTTATGGGCGGACTTGCAGTTATGGCGCAGAGGCTTGGCCATACGGTAACGGGCTCAGATGCGGGAGTCTATCCACCAATGAGCACCCAACTCGAGGCAGAAGGCATCGAGTTAATGCAGGGGTATAGCGCAGATAATTTGGCAGTGGAACCGGACATTGTGGTTATTGGAAATGCTTTATCTCGCGGTAATGAGGAGGTGGAAGCGGTATTAAATAGGGGCTTGCCTTATACCTCAGGTGCTCAGTGGTTGGCGGAACATGTCTTACAAGGTCGCTGGGTCTTGGCGGTAGCGGGTACCCACGGTAAAACCACATCTAGTTCCATGTTAGCGTGGGTCTTGGAATACGCCGGTTTAAACCCAGGGTTTTTAATTGGTGGTGTGCCGTTAAACTTTGGTATTTCTGCACGTATAGGCGGTTCTGATTATTTCGTTATTGAGGCAGATGAATATGACACAGCCTTTTTTGATAAGCGTTCTAAGTTCGTACATTATCGCCCTAAAACCTGCGTTTTAAATAATCTTGAGTTTGATCATGCCGATATTTTTGATGATCTTGATGCGATAAAGCGCCAATTCCATCATCTTATTCGAACAGTGCCCAATAACGGTCTGCTGATAGCGCCTGCTGACGATTCCAACATTAGTGATGTATTGCGGCAGGGTAGTTGGTCGCCCCTTGAAAAAATTAGCCTGCATGAAGCTAACGACTCAATATGGCATGCAGATAATATTGTGGCGGGTGAAGCCCAGTTTGATGTGTGCCATCGGGGTGAAACGCTAGGCTCTGTGCATTGGACCTTAAGTGGAAAACATAACGTATCTAATGCATTGGCTGCTATTGCGGCTGCACACCATGTGGGGGTTAAGCCAGCGGTAGCGATTAAGGCATTGGCTGAATTTAAAAATGTAAAACGGCGAATGGAAATTCGCGCAACAATTAATGGTGTTACCTTATATGATGATTTTGCCCATCACCCAACGCAGCTGTGTACCTGGCTCTAGCAATGCACGTCGACTCTCGCCTGCCGCAACCACGAAAGAGCCGGAGTTGAACGAGGCTGATAAGCAACACGCGGCCGGGCTAATGCGCATTAATCATACCGGCGAAGTCTGCGCACAGGCTCTGTATCAGGGACAAGCAGCAACCGCCAAATTAAATGATGTTCGCCAATCTATGGAAGAAGCTGCTGCCGAAGAAGTTGATCACCTAGCTTGGTGTGAAGAGCGCCTACAGCAATTGGACAGCCGACCGAGCGTATTGAACCCTCTATGGTATACCTTGTCCTATGGGGTGGGTGCAGCGGCGGGACTAGCCGGCGACAAATGGAGCCTAGGGTTCGTTGCTGAGACAGAAGATCAGGTTTGCCTGCACCTTGAGGAACATCTCGATGAGTTACCTCAGGACGACAGTAAGAGCCGAGTGATTCTCGAACAAATGATAACGGATGAGAAGCAGCACGGAGAATCGGCTCGCAACGCCGGTGGCGCAGAGCTACCCACTCCGATCAAACAGGCCATGGCGGTCATGTCGGAAGTCATGAAGAAAACTACCTACCATATCTAAATTGAGAGTTAGGTTGAGAGTCTAAACAGGCTCGCTCCTGAGAACACCTTCACCGACTAGCGAATTCTATTGGCTAACTCTATTAGCTAGCCCTATTAACTAACTATCAATTGACGAACTGTTACTTCTCAGCCTCATGCATTTCAAAGTCGTGGGTAACTTTTACCCCAGCATTCTTCATCATGATCGATGCCGAACAATACTTATCCGCCGAAAGCTCGATTGCACGTTGCACATGCTTTTCACTTAAACCGAAACCGGTAACCTTGAAATGCAGATGCATGGACTCGAAGATAGCTGGCGTACCGTCGACTCGTTCCGCGCTGACCTCCACCTCACAAGCCGTCACCCATTGCTTCGCCTTCTTCAAGATCGTCACAACATCGTAGGATGAGCAACTGCCGACACTAAGGGCCATCAGCTCCAGGGGACGCATGCCCATATTTCGGCCACCACCTTCCGGCGCACCATCAAGCACTATCGAGTGCCCGCTACCGGACTCCGCAACGAACATCACATTCTCAACCCAATTTACTCTCGCTTTCATCTTCAAATCCTATGTAGGCCTTACATTGCAATATTCGGCATCAAAACCCGAGCATCACAGCTTCAGCATCAAAAAATATCGACAATACTGCTAGACGCGAATCAAGAAAACCGAGGTAGTAACCGATAATAATCAGTATATGGAATGGCGAGCAAGGTTAACACAGTTAACATTAGTGAAAAGCGCGCATCACCACTGGTGACAGTGGGTCCATAGCAAAGCTTGGCGCAATCGTGGCTCAATCGGTAGATTGGGCAGCAGCACAGTCGAGGCCTTTCGGCATCGATTATTATTGTGATAGGCATCTCACAATTGCGACTAAAATGTGATATATATTTAACTCGCTAGAAAAAGCAGGAGTTTTATCAATGGCACTCATGGCCATTACGCCACATATCGAAGACTTGGATAATTTTTTATCCCATTGCCATCGCAAGAGTTACCCGAATCGATCCACCATTATTTATGAGGGCGACAAATGCGACACCCTGTATTACATCATCAAGGGATCAGTTTCCGTTGTCCTTGAAGACGATGAAGGCAAAGAAGTTGTCATCACCTACCTAAACCCCGGAGACTTCTTCGGTGAAATGGGCCTATTCGAGAAGGCAGAAGAACGCAGCGCTTGGTGTCGTGCTAGGAACGCCTGCGAGGTAGCAGAAATCAGCTATTCGAATTTCAATTCCTACATACGTTCACACCCAGAGATCGTGTTCACCATCGGTCAGCAGATGGCACATCGCCTCCGCAATACAACACGTAAAGTAGGCGATCTCGCCTTCTATGACGTTACAGGTCGTATCGCTCGAACACTTATTGATCTGAGCAAAGAGCCAGATTCCATGACTCATCCCGATGGCATGCAGATAAAGATTACTCGCCAAGAGATCGGCAGGCTGGTGAATTGTTCTAGAGAGATGGCTGGACGAGTTTTGAAGACTCTCGAGGAACAGCAACTAATCAGTGTTAGCGGCAAGACAATAGTCGTTTACGGTACCCGCTAGTAACTCAACCGCTGGGACTTAAGTCTCAGCGGCACCGAGTTCTACTCTAGTAACAAGAACCAGCTCCTATTCACCGAACATCAACTCCTTCAACTTCGCTCCCGGGCTGGGCGCGCGCATGAATGATTCTCCTACCAGAAACCCAAAGACCCCCGCGTCAGTCATGGTCTTCACATCGTCGGCCGAATGAATACCACTCTCTGTAATGAGCACCTTGTCCGCTGGCACCTGCGCCACTAAATCTAACGTAGTCTGCAAACTGGTCTCAAAGTTGTGCAGGTTTCGATTATTGACCCCAATTAGGTCCGTATTAAGCCGCAGAGCCTGCTCCAATTCACTTTGATTGTGCACTTCGACCAAGATATCGATATCAATCTCGTTGGCGTAGTTTGCCAACTCGACTAATTGGCTAGATTCCAGCGCAGCGACAATAAGCAGGATGCAATCAGCACCTAATGCTTTCGATTCGGCAATCTGATAGGTATCGATCATGAAATCCTTGCGAAGGACCGGCAATCCACACGCAGCTCTAGCCTGCAGCAGATAATCGTTGCTGCCTTTAAAAAACTTGTTATCAGTCAACACCGATAGGCAGCTCGCGCCATTCGCTTCATAGTCGATAGCGTGCTGCGCAGGTTGAAAGTCTTTGCGAATTAAGCCCTTCGATGGTGAGGCCTTTTTTATTTCCGCGATCACAGCGACCTGACCCGACTGCACGCGCTCACGCATCGCCTTAGAGAAAGGCCGCGCTTGGTCAATGGAGGGAAATTTAGCCTCCAGTTCGCACTGGGACACGGCCGTTTTGGCCGCGGCCACTTCCAACTGTTTATTCGCAATGATTTGTTCAAGAATTGTAGCTTTAGACAAAATGAGTACTCGCTCTACTGTAATGCTTTTCTATGACGTTCTTTAATTAACGGGTCCGATCTATTTCTGAAGCGATTGAGTGAACTCAGCCAATTGCTCTAACTTAGCCAAGGCCTCGCCCGATCGCAAAACACCCTGCGCTTTGACAACGCCGGCCGCTAGGTTATCTGTCAAATTCGCTGCATAGATGGCAGCGCCTGCATTGAGAGCCACGATATCAGCAGCAGCCTGATTTCGATTGCCAAGAGCATCCTTTAACATGGCTAGGCTTTCTTCAACGCTATCGATCTGCAGCATGGAATAGTCAGCGTATCGCTCAATTCCAAAGTCAGCAGGCTCGACGGTATACAGTGAAATCTTGCCATCGCGCAATTCACCTATCACCGATGTCGCTGCGATGCTAATTTCGTCTAGCCCATCTTCTGCCGCCACTATCAATACATGACTACTGCCTAGTTCCTTCAACACTTCTAACATCAAAGGTATCCAAGCGGCATCAAACACCCCAATAATTTGATTCGGTGCGCCTGCTGGGTTTGTCAGCGGTCCCAATAAATTAAATACGGTTCTAACTCCAATTTCCTTTCGCGCCTTAATCACATGTTTCATGGCGCTGTGGTGAGCGGGGGCAAACATGAACCCTATTCCTACCTGCTCAATAGAGGCGGCAACAGCCTCAGCGCTCAATGTAAGATTAACGCCTGCCGCCTCCAAGACGTCAGCGCTGCCGCTCTTACTCGTCGCGCCACGATTCCCGTGTTTCGCCACCTTTGCCCCCGCACAGGCCGCGACTAGTGCCGATGCTGTAGACACATTGAACTTGTTGGAGCCACTTCCGCCGGTTCCACAGGTGTCGACCAGGTGCGGGTGATCTGCAAGCTGCACCTTCGCGGCCAATTCACGCATTACCAAAGCGCCACCTAATATCTCGGATGCCTTCACGCCCTTCATCTGCAGGCCRACAAGAAACGCTGCGTTCTGTGCGTCGGTAGTTTGACCCGACATAAGCTCACGCATTACGGAAATCATCTGATCTCTGTCTAGATCTACATTTGAGGTGACCGCCTTGATGGCTGCTCTTATATTCATAGGTTCTTACCGTGGCTAATTACTGTTGATCTTGAATGTCGAAGTCGAAGATGTCTCGTGGAAAATAGCGGCTTAACTCTGATCTAGAAAGTTCTTCAACAAAGCATGCCCGTGCTCGCTAAGAATAGACTCAGGGTGAAATTGCACTCCCTCTACGGCAAGCTCTTTATGCCTCACGCCCATTATCTCCTCACGCTCGCCATTCTCATTCTCGGTCCATGCCGTCACTTCCAGACAATCAGGAAGTTGCTGCGCATCAACGACCAAAGAGTGATAGCGTGTTGCCGTAAAAGGCTCAGCCAAATCCTTAAAGACACCCTTCCCGCTGTGGTGAATCGAAGAGAGCTTGCCGTGCATCACTTTCTTCGCGCGCACGATCTTGCCTCCGTAAACCTGACCGATACTCTGGTGACCGAGGCAGATGCCTAAGAGCGGAATCTTCCCGGCGAAATGGCTAATGACCTGCATAGAAATGCCAGCCTGAGTAGGCGTGCAGGGCCCAGGAGAAATGACAAGCTGCGCAGGGCTCAAAGACTCTATCTCTTCGATCGAGATAGCATCGTTGCGATACACCTGCACATCAGCACCTAGCTCGCCAAAATACTGCACCACGTTATAGGTGAAGGAATCGTAGTTATCGATCATTAACAGCACTGAGAGACCCTCATTACGCCCAAATTTGAGAGCGTTATTCTAACAGTCCAAGTGAATTCTGTCTTGAGCAGCCACAATGATCTCGAAAGCCGAATTCGGCGTATCACTAGTGAATCACTGCAATATCTGCCCTTAGAAAACACTGCCCTCACCTCTAACGGGTGATCAAAGACTTGAAACAGAACAGAGTAAGTACACTGGATACCTGTCTGACTCTAAAGGCTCAGGCATAGATTCACCGCTGTTATTCGATTGATAGTTCATTGTTCGCCATCTGCACGGCGCGCACGATGGCTCTAGCCTTGTTCTGGGTTTCTTCCCATTCCATCTGAGGCTGTGAATCGGCAACGATTCCAGCACCAGCCTGCACATACAGCTTCTCGTTCTTGATTACAGCGGTGCGAATAGCGATAGCCATGTCCATATTGTCATTCCAACCTAGATAGCCCATCGCTCCGCCATAGATGCCGCGTTTCTCAGGTTCCAACTCGTCGATGATTTCCATGGCCCGCACCTTAGGTGCGCCGCTCAAGGTTCCGACCGGCAGCGTCGCCTGCAAGACATCGAGTGCAGACTTGCCATCTTGAATCTCACTCTCCACTATCGATGCAATATGCATAACGTGCGAATAGCGCTCCACAAACATCTGCTTGGGCACCGTGACAGACCCCGTTTTGGAGACCCTGCCAGAATCGTTTCGGCTTAGGTCTATCAACATTAAATGCTCGGCAATTTCCTTAGCATCATTCAGTAAATCCTCTTCAAGCGCTAAGTCTTCTGCTTCGCTATTGCCGCGCTTGCGTGTTCCAGCCAATGGCCGCACGGTAATCTTACCGTCTTCTACTCGCGCCAAAATCTCCGGCGATGCACTGACCACGTGATGATCACCGAGGTCGAAGTAGACCATATAGGGAGAGGGATTTAAGAATCGTAACGCACGATAGAGGTTTAGCGGCTCCCCTGTAAAAGGCACCGACATACGCTGCGCGAGCACGACCTGCATGACATCGCCTGCAACGATATACTCCTTAATCTTCTCAACTGCCTGTTGATAATCAGCTTGCGGAAAGTGATGGGCAAAGTCTGTGTCTAGAACCGGTTTCGGTGCCTGAAGACTTGGCAAAGGAACGGGCTTATTCAACCGCTCCTGCAAAAAGTCCAACCGTTGCTGAGCTGCAGCGAAGGCATTTTTCTGACTCGGATCGACATTTATCACGAAACAGATTGTTCCACTGAGGTTATCGAAGACCACAACTTCCTCGGACAGCATTAACAGAATATCGGGCGTACCGATCTCATCAACCGCTTGCGAAGGACCAATGCTGGTCTCAACAAACCTCACCGTATCGTAGGAAAAATAACCGACAAGGCCGCCATTGAAGCGCTGACCATCGGCAAGCTCGGCAACCTTAAAGCGCTTCTTAAAACCAGCAATGAATTCGAAGGGATCTTTTGTAACTACCTCTTCAACCACCTTGCCATTGTCTTCGACGGTTACAGTTTCACCCACAACGCGCAGCACTGTGGAGCAAGGTAAGCCGATAATGGAATAGCGACCCCATTTCTCGCCTCCCTGAACTGACTCGAAGAAATAGCTATGCGCGGCTCCATTTCCGTCGGCACTGCCATCCCCCTTAGCTAGTTTTAGATAGATGCTAAGAGGCGTTTCGGTATCGGCTAGAATTTCGCGCATTATCGGAATGCGGTTATAACCAGATTCGGCGAGTTTCTGAAATTGTTCTTCAGTCATTGGATAACTCAGGGCTCTCTATTCTAAACATCGGGAAAACGAAACAGGATCGAGTTTTAGTGATGCTTGTTGGGATTCTGTCCCAACTGCGATCTCATCTCGGCAATAGTCTTGGCATAGTCATCGCTATTGAAAATAGCCGATCCGGCCACGAACATGTCCGCACCCGCGTCTGCGATCTCGCGAATATTGGAAACACCTACACCACCATCCACTTCTAAGCGAATAGAGTAGTCGCTGTCGTCGATAAGCTCCCGCACTTGCCGTAACTTTTTGAGCGTCGAGGGAATGAATTTCTGTCCACCGAACCCTGGGTTTACCGACATTAAAAGGATGACATCGACCTTGTCCATCAAGTATTCCAGGCAAGCGATTGGCGTGCCAGGATTGAAGACCAATCCAGACTTGCATCCCTGCTCTCGGATCAGCTGCAAAGAACGATCTACATGTCCCGTAGCCTCCGGATGGAAACTGATATAGGAGGCGCCGGCCTTAGCAAAATCTTTGATAAGTTGGTCAACGGGGCTCACCATAAGATGCACGTCGATAGGCGCTGTGATCTTGTGATTACGCAGCGCCTCACAGATCATGGGCCCGATGGTAAGATTAGGCACGTAGTGATTGTCCATGACATCGAAATGAACGATGTCCGCGCCCGCATCCAAGACGGCGTTGACTTCCTCACCAAGTCTGGCGAAATCGGCGGACAAAATGGAGGGAGCGATCAAATAGTCTTTCATTGCTTGGGCCTGAATTGCGAGTAGTTGGAAGTAAATGGCTAAAGCCGTATTTTACAGACAATGTTAGGGCTTGTCCTGATGGGATACCGATATGATTGAGAACGCCTAGCAGGACACGCTACGATTGCTAGACGCGGAGCTTACGCAGCCCACAAAGTGCTTCATAGGCGCTTCGAATTGCCATCGCTTTTTCCTGCGCCTGCCGCAGGGCGCCCTCGGAGGCATCCGTACTGACAAGCTTGTCAGGGTGGTACCGCGACATCATGCGTAAGTAAGCGCGGCGGATCTCTCCGTCTGCAACTCCCGGCTCCAACTGCAGCACACGGTAGGCATTCTGTAGAAATGACCTTCCCTGAGGCTCCATGAATTCACCCCCAGGGTTCGCATCGAAGCGCTGATAGCGCGCGGATTGAGTAGCTGAGGCGATGGCTAGAAATTCTGACTTGGAATAACCAAATTGCTCAGCTACATCCCTTAACAACATCTTATCTTTCAGACGAAGGTTTCCCTTCAAATAGGCAGCCTCGCATTGAATCTGCAGAAATAATTTTGCTAGAGCGCTGCGCCGCCCCATAACTTTCACAGCCAAGGCTACTGACTCTGACAGATCCGCATCTGGGTACTTGCCCTGGTCATAGGCAAGAATTGCCTGACGTCGCGACTCACCAACCAAAGCCATGCGCTGCATAATCTGGTCTGCGTAGTCGATCTCCCCCTGAGTCACCCTGCCATCCATCTTCGCAAGCCGACCCAGCACCATAAACATGGCACGCGATAACCGTTGTTGGGCACGGCCTCCTGCGGGCAATTCAGCAGCGGCACTAAAACCACTGAGCCGCTTAAACAGGGCTTTTCTATAGGCTTTGCTTGTAAGCGCCGTCAACATATTCTACTCATCCGTCTCAGCATTGGCTTTTATATCGGCAGCAAAGATGGCATTCACTTCGCTCAGTCGTTCAGGCGTACCAATGTCCATCCAAAGACCTTCATACACCGCACCACTCACTTGATTTTCGAGCATAGCTTCCTGTAGAAGAGGCACCATTGACCTCGGTTGAATGGGATAGCCATGGAATAAGTTCTTGTGCATCACACTGATGCCGCTAAAAGTAAGTCGCTGATCACGCGCAGAATGTTCTTCGTGAACTCGACCCTTGTCATCAATATAGAAATCGCCATGGGGATTGTGATCCGCATTCTCGACCAGCACGAGGTGAGCCAGCCTATCGATTCCGTCTACTGGCTCTAAACTGGCAAAATTGAAGTCTGTCCAAATGTCTGCATTCACTACTACAAAGCAATCGTCTTTCAGCTTGGGTAGTGCCTTGATGATGCCACCCGCCGTCTCTAACCGAATCGGTTCTTTCGAGTAGCTGATCGATGTACCGTACTTCGAACCATTCCCGAGCAGCTCCTCGATCATTCCTCCCAAATAGAAATGATTGATCACGATGCCAGTTATACCGCCATCAACAAGCCTCTCAATCTGATGTTCGATAAGAGTCTTATTCCCTACTTTTAGTAGAGGCTTGGGTAGGTCGGCGGTGAGAGGCTGCATGCGTTTGCCAAGCCCGGCTGCCAGAATCATTGCTCGCATTAAAGTTCCAGATTGAGTTTCGCTTTCACGTTGATAAGCACTTTTGTCTCAAACCAGTCTAGGAAGGGAGCCATTTCCTCATATTGAGAGGCTACTTCCAGAAAATACTGGATAACCAGAGGGATATCGGCCAGATACTGCGGTTTATTATCTCTTATGCACAAACGAGAGAAGATTCCCATGACCTTGAAATTGCGCTGCAGACCCATGAGATCGAAGTCGCGGCGGAATTGAGGCGCTGAAACGCCTTCTATTAACCCCGCCGCGCTCGCCAATTCGAAGTAATACAGCGCCAGTGATTCGACTAAAACCGGGTTCCAGCGGATATAACAATCCCGTAGCAGGGAGACCAGATCGTAGCTATAGGCTCCTGCCATCGCATCTTGAAAGTCTATGATTCCCGGCCCTGAGCCTTCTGRAAATTTCGCATCRTCGAGRATTAGCAGATTCCGCGAATGGTAGTCRCGATGCACCGCGARCTGRGCTTGCCCTAGAGCYGCCTCTTCTAGGAAAGTAAAAGTGCGGGCGATTAAATCGTGCTCCTTAGCGCTCAGRTCKAGCCCAAGCAARCGYTCACAAAACCAGCCTTCGAACAGCTGCATTTCYGTGCGCAGCTTTTCGCGSTYATAGGGGGCAAGTCTCTTTTTATCTACATTCGACTGTATCTTGATTAGTGCRCGAATCGCGCCCTTGTAMAGACTCCYAACYTGATACTCGGAAAKSGCATCTAARCCACCTTCTTGCAGCTCTAACAAACGCGGCAAGTAGAGGCGGTCGCCRAAATCCTCGATCAGCAGAAACCCCTCCGGGTAATTCTTTGCGAATACCTGAGGTGACTGAACCCCCGCTTCTCGTAAGTAGCCTGCAATCTCTACAAACAATTCACTGTTTTCATTGATTGGCGGAGCATCTACCGCAATAAAACTTTGCTCAGGTAGCTGGGCACGAAAGTAACGGCGGAAGCTCGCGTCTCCACTCACCGTAGTCAGCTCAATATCAACCGAGCCCAAATCCAGAAGCTGACTCAATTGTCCATTCACCCAATCGTTTAACTGCACCTTGCGACTATCACTCATTCAGACTCATTTTCTCTTTTTGCTATTGTTTTCTAGCGCTCTCTAGCAGGCCGAGGCACCGGAAATCTACGGCCCCGCTTTGCATTCAATCCGCGATGAATTATTATGCCTTGCTTAATGCTTTCTCAAAGCGCCTCTTATCACCTAGTTAGTCGGTTTCAATCCAAATTTGTTTAAGGCCTGCCGCCTGTCACAGTGATTTACTGAAAAGAATCCGGAACTCTCGAATCAAGTATGCCGTTCAAGAAACGCCCTCTCTATTCTAAAATCGCCCTAACCTTGTCTTCGGGGCTACTACTCACGGCAATATCCAGCACAGCACAGGCACAACTGCCGCAATTCAGCTGCCGTGCCAACGATGCAGGCGATGGCTGGGTCTGTAGAGAGAACCCAACTCCCGGCGGCGCTAACACGTTATCCACAACCACCCCGCCACTAAACAATACTGAAGTCGAAGCTAGAATTGGCCGGAGTGATGCTGCCCCCGATAACCGGCAGGAGAACCCAACTCCCGGCAGCACCAACACAGTACCCACAACTACACGGCCCCCAAATAATACTGAAGCTGCAGCTAGAATTGGTGCCGCTACCGAGAACCTGACTCCCACCCGCACCACAAAGCGCTATGCGCTAGATTGGGTTCCACTAGAATCTTTAAGCACAGAGCAACTCGCCCAACTGGATGGAAACTGCTGCGGCGCATTTGTAGACCCTAGCGGGCACGAGAAGAATAGCGAAAATCGGCCCGCCGATTCAGAAACCCACTTCGATTCCGAGCAGGGTCTAAGAGGAATTTCACCAAATGTTATCAGTATCGACGGCCCCATCATCGTGCAGCAAGGCTATCGCACCATCGAGAACGACGAATTCACCACTATCGATAGGGAAGAAAACACGGTGCTAATGCAGGGCAACGTTATTTTCCGCGAGCCAGGCGTCATGCTGCAAGGCAGTTCAGCCTCGATTGATAATGCTGCCGGCACCAATTCGGTAGAAGATGCGCAGTATGTTCTGCATGACTTAGGTGCCCACGGCAACGCCGAGAGCATCACCTACAGCAGCGACACCGGCAGCGTAACCATCGAGAATGGCGAATTCAGCCGCTGCGAGCCCGAATCAAACTTCTGGTTATTCCGCGCAGAGCGCATTGTGCTCAACCAGGATGAGGGAGTTGGCTATGCAACCGCGGTAACTCTACGTATAAAAGATGTACCGATTTTCTACTACCCAGGCACCCTGCCTTTCCCACTCGGTGACGAGCGCATGTCGGGTTTCCTAGCACCTAGCACCGGATCAACGCGCAGCGGTGGCTTCGACTTCGAGCTGCCCTATTACTTCAATCTTGCAGAGCAATACGACGCCACACTCTCACCCAGGCTCATATCAGACCGCGGTGTGCTGACAGGACTAGAGCTTCGCTATCTTGCCGAAACTTCACTCAACACTCTGAACATGTCCTACCTAGGCAATGACAAACTGTTCGATGAAACAACCGCGAGTGTGCTCGGCTCTGATTCGCCGCCGACAGACAACCGCTGGTTTATCGGCTATGAACATTACGGCGCCTACGGCCGCAACTGGTCGAGCTTTGTGGACTACAATGCCGTCAGCGATGAAGACTATTTCTACGATCTAGGTAGCAATGGCCTAAACACGACCAGCCGCACACACCTAAATAGGCAGGCGCGACTAAACTTCAACAGCGATTATCTGCGAGCAGGCCTAAATGTGCAGCGCACCCAGATAATCGACCCCTTTATTTCTTCGATAGACCTGAACCGACCCTATGACCGATTGCCGCAATTCTATTTTGATACCGACGCCTATTTAGGCGCAGGCTTTCGAGTGGARCTAGGCGGGCAAATTACCTCCTTCGACCGGACGTTGAATGAGTCACTCCTATCACAGACTCAACTAGACAACGGCGCACTCGTAAAGGGCGAACGCTTGAATCTAGAGCCCGCCATCAGTTGGTCAGTCGAGCAGCCGGGTTGGTTCCTGCGTGCCAATGCAAAATACAAGCACGCCTCSTATAGCCTACAGAATCAGAGCACWGCATCGATGGATGATCCAGACGTTGGCATCAGCGTCTACAATTTCGATGGTGGGCTCATCTTCGAACGCCCCATGTCAGGAGGCTTTACCCAAACATTAGAACCTAGAGCCTACTATCTATTCAGCGAGTTTGAAGATCAGAGCGCGCTKCCGCTATTCGACACATCGGARCTCAACTTCAGCTTCARYCAACTGTTTCGCGAAGACCGATTCAGCGGTGGCGATCGCATCGGCGATGCGGATCAGCTGAGCATAGCTATTACMAGTCGCCTACTCGATGAGAAAGGMAAAGAACGCGCACGARTRAGCCTCGGTCAGATTCGCTACTTCGAAGACAGGCAGGTGAGTCTAAGCAAYCCWATTCAATCCTGGATACCGCGCTATTCCCCACTGAATCAGAAATCCGCGCTGGCAGGCGAATTTGCTTTATCCTTCGGCGARAGCTGGCGCCTAAATACTGACGTACAATRSAATGAAGAGACTGAAGAGCTAGACGAAGGCAGCTTTCAACTTCGCTACCACAGGGACACGGACCACCTATTCAATATCGCTTATCGCTACCGTAATCTGGTAGATTCGCCTAACTTTGTACTGCCTGCTGGAATCGATCCCCGTATCAAACAGACCGATCTCTCAGCCGCTTGGCCGATAAACC
>JAESUV010000144.1 GCA_016762975.1 Gammaproteobacteria bacterium
TCGTAGCCTTGATCATGGATGGCAATCTTCTAGGCATCGAATTACCGCAATCGGTGAATCTCGAAGTAACCGATACCCCACCGGCAGTAACCGGATCGTCGGCGACGAATAGAAGCAAAACAGCAATGCTCTCGACCGGCCTCGAAATCCAAGTACCCGAGTATCTCTCTCCAGGCGAAGTGATAAAGGTGAACACGGTAACGGGAAAATTTATGTCACGCGCTTAGTCGCTGTAACCAGAGACTATCTAGAGGAACAGCAGAGCGATAAACACGAAAAATCCCACGCCTGCCAGTATCCCCAACAGACGACTCCAGCGCTCTTCATGCTGCTGATCCCCCCAGTTCTGCTGAATGATTTCGACGTCGCTCTTAGTTAATGCGGCATCTAAGTCTGCAAACTCTTGCTTGCTCATGGACGCAGCCTGATCCTCCCCCTGCATCTTTTCCAGAGTATCTATCATGCTTTCGGGCTCGTTCTCGACGTAGCCACGACGTTTCGCCCTGCGCTCGACGGCAGTTTTCTCAACTCCTACCTTTGATTCCGAGCGCTTGTCGGCTGCCAGCTTCTTTAACGGAGTTTCGTTGCTCTCCTGTTGCGCTTTTCCTTCAGCAAGTCCTGCTTCGAGCAGGCTATTGGCCGC
The DNA here is from genome assembly GCA_016762975.1 of Gammaproteobacteria bacterium. Lineage (GTDB taxonomy): Bacteria > Pseudomonadota > Gammaproteobacteria > Pseudomonadales > Pseudohongiellaceae > UBA9145. The sequence goes on from JAESUV010000144.1 coordinate 644, forward strand.
AATTTTATAGGCCTTGGTACCCGTCGCCAACACACCTCTTTCGATTTTCTTACTGCTGGCAAAGCCCACTATTCTGAACTTGCTCCTAGCATCTTTAGTAACTGTGCGTAACGATGAAGAGAACCCTTTAACAGCCAAACAATCTTTGACTAGCCTCATCAGTGTTACGTCATCAAGATCACTATCACTCAAGCTCGCCCAATTTTCTTTACGTAGATGTTTGAGCACGCTAATCGCGAACCAGCGAGCACACTCCTCCTCGGCAGCCTTGCCGAGTGCAGATTCTATAGCGTCGACTACCGCTTCGGCAGAGCTTAGCGTAGCCACATCGAGGCCAAGTTCTACTGCCCTAGAGCTTTGGTTTGGATGAACGCTAACGGAGGTATTGGGACTACTGTTGGCAGTCATATTAACCATCAGCCTTTTCATAGCCAGGCTCGGGAATAAAGGAGCCCGTCTTCAAATAATGAATTGCCTGCTCGATCACTTCGTTGTTCCGCATCATAAATGTGTGGGTTACCGGCAAGACCTTGTGCGCATTCATGCCTTGCACCTTGGTGCTCTCTATCGAAACGATACTATCACTAGGCCCCGCAATAAACAGGAACTCTAGCGGATTGATATTGGTGCTGCCGGCAATGATCCCGAGATCGAACTCAACGGGGCCCAAGCTTCCTATGATACTGCCTTCTCCCGTCCCCAATGCCACACCTGCGGGCCCGCCAATAAAGCCAAAACCCGGCACTGCCMACAAGCCATCTACGATCTCGCTACCCTGATTCGGYGGCCCAAGCATTACCACCCGGCCCAGCTCATCGATKGTGTTCTCCAAGAGATAGTAACGCAGCAATATGCCGCCCAAGGAATGCGTGATGAAATGAATTTYCCCTRCACYGCCGCYTCTRCACTGAGCGAGRCCGCGCCCTATCGCGTCCGTTGCCAGCACCTCGATAGWGTGACTACGCGATGGATACTTGATATTCGCCACGCTGTARCCTGCWGGTGCCAATTTAGTCTCCAGCTCCGACATAGAAYTCGAGAGCCKGCCTAAGCCGTGYAGAAGCACCACACATTCAGCCACTAATGATGAGGGCAGGACGATGARCACGCTGAGTAGRGTGAATATTTTTARCATGTTCATTGATTRCTCARRCTATTCTCATGACTRYTGTCCTGACTGCTTTCACAGCTCCAGCAAACRAAATAATTACTCAGATTGGATTCCCCACAASCTGCACAAGTCCAATCTGGACCAGTGTCTTCTGACGAMCCCTCTAACTCGGCGATAATCTGTTGGGCACGGACGAAAAACAGGGGCTTAACCCAGACCTCAGGCATACATTCTARAAAAGGTATCTCGCCTGAAACCGAGAAAAGRTTCTCATTCTTTATCACCGCCTCGATATCGTGTTGCTCCAGAACATTTTTAATATTCCAGGCATTCGCGAGAATCTCGGTGCTGTATACTTTTTTCATGCGTCTCTCATGCTATTTACACCGCTTGGATAGTTCTAACGATAGATATGACGCCACCTTAAACCCGCCGCAAACAGCACCGCAATGTAGATGAACACACCACCTACTACTAGAATACCCAGCTGAGTTATCTTGTCTGTCATTGTCCAGCTTAACCAATCCTGCCAGTCACCTGAAAAGCTCATCAGGAAATAGACCATCAGTACATTCGCCAACACCATCCGCAGTAAAAAGATTCCCCAGCCGGGCTGAAACTTAAACACACCATCGATCAATAGTCCGCGCAGCAATAGACCGGCATTCAGGAACGCCGCGAGGCTAGTGGCCAACGCTAGACCCACATGCGCAAGGCCGCCTAAGAAGAAGACCAGATTCATGACCATATTACTCACCATCGCCACGATACCAATCTTTACCGGCGTGCTGGTATTCTGTCGCGCATAGTATCCAGGCGCAAATACCTTAATAGACATAAATGCAAGCAAACCTAGTGCATAGGCTTTGAGGCTGCCTGCCGAGCTTGTGACGTCAGCGGTCGTGAACTTGTCATTATGGAACAGCACGATTAGCAGCGGTTCCGCGATGACAATAAGCGCCAAAGCGGCAGGAATTGCTATTAGGACGACTAAGCGAAAAGCCCAATCCAAGGTCTCAGCAAAATCATTCAATGACGACGTAGCATGCTTTCTTGAGAGGCTTGGAAGTACCACTATGGCGATCGCGATTCCAAAGGTGCCAAGCGGCAATTCCATGAGACGGTCTGAATAATACAGCCAAGACACACTGCCCGACACGAGCATCGTGGCAATGAGGGTATCGAATAGGAGATTTATCTGACTCACTGAAACACCGAACAAGGCAGGCACCATCAGCTTCTTAATCCGTTCAACACCTTCGTGATATTTCCCCAGCGTCGGCACAGGCATTAGTCGCATGCGAGCCAGAAATGGCAATTGAAACAAGAGTTGTGCGACTCCTGCGATTAACACAGCCCATGCCAGCGCCAATTCCGGTACACGCATATACGGCACAAGAAAAAATGAGCAAGTTATTAGCGATATATTAAGCAATGCTGGAGTCACAGCCGGAACGGCAAAACGCGCGTAGCTATTCAAAACAGATCCGCACAGTGCGGTCATCGATATCAAGAACAGATAGGGAAAAGTTATTCGCAGCATCTCTACGAGAAGCGCGAATTTATCAGGCTCATCTGTAAAACCGTAGGCTATTGGAACCGCTATCAGCGGCGCCGCCACAACAGCAACGAAAGTAAAAATRAGCAGAAACCCACCTAGGCTGCCCGCTACTGCATTTATTAGCAGCTGCACATCTGCCAGAGACTTAGTGCTGCGGTACTCTGACARAACYGGAACGAATGCCTGATTGAAAGCCCCTTCAGCGAAYAATCTTCGCATGAAGTTRGGAATCTTATTSGCTACAAAGAAAGCGTCAACACCGTCACCCACACCGAAAACACGAGCAATAACCACGTCGCGAGCGAGGCCTAAGACGCGTGAAACCAGTGTCATCGAACCGGTGACACCGCTTGCTTTCAGCAGRCTGGATTCGCCGCTCTTTTCGTTTTGGGGTTGCTGCTTGTGAGAAGAATGAGGTTCACTCATTGAGTAGATAGCCTTGCTGGTATAATTGATGCCGAGTAGGGATTATCCCGCTATTGCTGCCAATCAGCAATAAGTTGAGACTTGTTAAGGGCTTAGAGAGTGCTCGCSGTATTTATTACTATTGACAWYWRGYCGTGAAAACGGCATAGTGTCGCGCTCTGAATTCGGGGATGCAGTGCAGCAAATGTCATCCTCACTCAATCGAATTTAACGAAATAACCGACTAGAAAATACAGTTCTAGTGCTAATTAAGGAGCTCCAATTGGCTAATTCTTTACAAGCCCGCAAGCGCGCAAGACAGAGCGAAGTTCGTCGTCGCCACAATGCATCTTTCCGATCCATGGTACGTACTCAAATCAAGAAAGTAGACGCAGCCATCGAAGGCGGCGATCACGCCAAGGCGGTAGAAGCCTACAACACGGCGGTTCCTGTAATTGACCGCATGGCAGACAGAGGAATTATTCATAAGAATAAGGCTTCTCGTCACAAGAGCCGATTGAATACTGCAGTAAAAGCACTGAAATAGATTGGTTTCAGACATAAAAAAACCGGCAGTAGTCGGTTTTTTTATGTCTATACATTGAGCCCTGCAACCCAGGGCAACTGCGCTAGTCCCCCAAGATCAGGTTGTCGCGATGAATAATTTCTTCCTCGCCAGCATAACCGAGGAGGCTTTCGATATTTGCGCTACTCTGTCCTTTAATTTTTTCGATCTCATTGTAGTCGAAATTGACTAAGCCGCGCGCGATTTCCACACCAGCCTCGTCCACACAAGAAACAACTTCTCCCCGTGCAAACCGACCTGTCACTGACTTGATTCCAACGGCCAACAAACTGCGACCAGAATCCTTCAACACCTTTACAGCACCGGCATCTAAGACCAGAGTTCCCTTCAGAGTGAGCTGACTCGCGAGCCATTGTTTCTTAGCAGTAACCGGCTCGCTATCTGCGTACAGCAATGTGCCGATCTCCTCGCCTTCAAGCAGCCGAGAGAGAATCTGTTGCTCGCGTCCATTCGCAATCAATGTGCTCGTTCCGGATCGTGAAGCAAGCTTAGCCGCCGATATTTTAGTCACCATGCCGCCTCTACCCAGGCTGCTGCCTTTGCCTGCCATCGCGCTTAAACTGCTGTCGACGGCAGATGCGCTGGTAATTAGCTTTGCCGAAGTATTCTTTCGTGGATCCGCATCGAACAATCCGTCCTGATCGGTGAGAATTAGCATCACATCGGCATTAATAAGGTTCGCAACTAACGCGGCCAGTGTATCGTTATCACCAAAGCACAACTCCGCCGTAGCAACCGTGTCGTTCTCGTTCACTACAGGAACAACGCCCATTTCCAACAATGTGGTCAACGTACTGCGCGCATTTAAATAGCGGGTGCGATCGGAGAGGTCATCATGAGTGAGCAAGATTTGTGCGGCGTGCACGCCGTGTCGCATGAAACAACTTTCATAGGCCTGAACCAAACCCATCTGACCAACTGCGGCTGCGGCCTGCTGCAGCTGAACCTGCTTAGGCCGAGATTTTAATTCGAGTCGCGCGACGCCTTCCGCCACCGCGCCCGAGGATACGAGCACAACCTGTATCCCCAGCTTCTGCATAGCAACGAGCTGACCCGCCCAATCTTCAATCGCATCGAGGTCTAAACCGAGACCATTATTGGTTACTAGCGAGCTGCCAACCTTTACTACCCAACGCTTTGATTGTTTTATCGATTCTCGCATCAAGCTGCGCTCTCTTCCTAATCGTCATCCAAGAAATCATTGTCTATGAGTTCATCGTCTACTAGCTCATCGTCTTGCAGCTTCGCCGATTTAGAGCTCTCTATGGTACGTCGAATCTCGAAGGCCATCGCGTTCTCCTTCTCCTGCAGTTCAGCCTGATAATCTTCGTCTTCGAGCAATCTCACCCGATGTGATTCGATGGAGTCCATAATGTCCTCACACATGGCCTTGCAACCAAATTTATTCAGTGCCGACACCTCATAGATATCGCCCTCCCACGAGAGACGCTCACGCAGGCCTTGCCTCAATTGCTCTAAGAGTTCGGCATCAAGTAGGTCTACCTTGTTAATGACCAACCAGCGCTCCTTCTGAGCGAGTGTCGGACTAAACTTTTCCAACTCCTTGACGATCTGTTCCGCATTGTCCAAAGGATTACTGCCATCGGCCGGCAAAGCATCAACCAAATGCATAAGTAGACGGGTTCGAGATAGATGCTTCAAGAACCGAAACCCGAGTCCTGCGCCTTCCGAGGCACCCTCGATAAGCCCAGGTATGTCAGCCATCACGAAGCTACGCTCCATGCCGAGGCTTATCACACCGAGGTTAGGCACCAGCGTTGTAAACGGGTAGTCGGCAACCTTTGGAGTTGCTGCCGACACGGAACGGATAAGGGTCGATTTACCAGCGTTCGGAAATCCAAGCAAACCCACGTCAGCCATGAGACGAAGCTGAAGCTGCAGCTTTCTCACCTCCCCTGGCTTGCCCTTCGTCGTCTTACGCGGCGCTCTATTGGTGCTAGATTTAAAACGGATATTGCCCATGCCGTGAAAACCGCCCCTGGCCACCATCACTGGCTGGTCCGGCACGTTAAGGTCTGCTATGAGCTCCTCAGTATTCACATCTATGACTGTGGTGCCCAGCGGCACCTTGACCAACAGATCGTCGCCACCTCTACCAGTACAATGCCTACCCTGCCCAGGCGCACCTGACTGCGCGCGATAACGAGGCTGAAAACGGAAATCCACCAACGTGTTTAGAGAGGCGTCGGCCTGCATGAAAACACTACCGCCATCCCCTCCATCCCCGCCATCGGGGCCTCCGCGCTCGACATATTTCTCGCGCCGGAAACTTAAGGCACCACTTCCTCCGTTGCCTGCTTCGACTACAATTTCTGCTTCGTCTACAAATTTCACGTTGTACTCATTTCTAATTTGGAGATCAACTCGCTCCGATGATAAATGACACGAGCCTTAGACGCCGCATCTTTCATAAACAAAAAAGCCCCGTCGAACGACGAGGCTTTTTGTAACGAACAGCCTTACTAGGCTACTTCAATACTCACAAATTTTCGGTTATGAGGGCCTTTAACAGCGAATCTCACAACACCATCAGCCTTGGCGAACAGGGTATGGTCTTTGCCACAACCTACGTTCTCACCCGGATGGAAACGCGTACCGCGCTGACGCACGATAATATTTCCAGCGATGGCAACTTCGCCACCGTACTTCTTAACACCTAGTCGTTTCGATTCTGAATCACGACCGTTATTAGTACTACCACCTGCTTTCTTATGTGCCATTACCTAACTCCGAGCGTTACGCTGTAATTCCAGTAATCTTAACTTCTGTAAACCACTGGCGATGACCCTGTTGCTTACGCGAATGCTTACGACGATTAAACTTGATAATCGTAACCTTTTTGGCTCGACCCTGCTTAACGACTTGTGCAGTGACCTTACTGCCTACAACATAGGGCGTACCGATCTTTACAGATTCGCCCTCGCCAACCATCAAAATGTTGTCGAAACTAATTTCTTCCCCAGTAGCGGCTTCCAACTTCTCTAGCCGAAGAATTTCGCCTTCTTCAACCCTGTGTTGCTTGCCACCGCTCTTAATAACCGCGTACATAATTCTCTCCGATACCGCCTTTTAAATGGGAAAGTTACCCATTCCTATAGGGGCCGGCATTTTACGGGAACGATCACTCTGAAGCAAGCAGATTTGCCATTGATCTCTCTTCATAAGCTCAGGAAGAAATATCGGAAGGAGCCCGTATTTAGTCACTCTACGTATTTGAGCTGACGCTGCCGGTCGAAAGCCTTTATCTGGTGGCCTAGCCGGCTTGACAGCACCCATTTCGCTCCCTAGCATGCGTGCTCACGGAGATTCCCCTCGATTGAGACCTGTCTCCCGCCAATAGTAGAGGAATTAGCAGCAAAGCGCCTATGAATCAGCAAAATCGATATCAGCAAATTCGATCCACTGTCGAAGCCGACTTAACAGCAGTAGATAAATTCATTGTGGACCAGCTTCACTCGAATGTGCCGCTTGTTGAAAATATTGGCCACTATATCGTTGATGCTGGCGGCAAGCGCCTGCGCCCGCTCCTCGTTCTCCTCGCCGCAAAAGCCTGTAAAATCGATAACCAAGCGCATATATCTCTGGCCTCGGTGATCGAGTTCATTCATACCGCCACCCTACTGCATGATGATGTCGTCGACATGTCTTCATTACGCCGCGGGCGACCAACGGTTAATGCGCATTGGAATAACCCTTCAAGCGTTCTCGTTGGCGATTTCATCTACTCTAGGGCATTCCAGATACTGGTAACGCTAGGCAGCATGAAAATCATGGAAATCATCGCCGACACCACCAATAGAATCGCTGAGGGTGAGGTGCTGCAGTTGATCAGTAAAAACACCCCGAATCCGACCGAACAAAGCTACATGCAGGTGATTCGGAATAAGACGGCGATCCTGTTTCAAGCCGCTGGGCAGTGTGGTGCGATCCTGTCAAATGCCTCCTCTGAGGAAGAGCAAGCGCTGAAGAATTTTGGCATGCATCTAGGCACCGCCTTTCAGCTAATCGACGATGTGCTGGACTATGCCGGCGACAGCGAATCTCTCGGCAAAAATATTGGTGACGACCTCGCCGAAGGAAAACCAACGCTTCCCCTCATCTACGCCCTCGAACACGGGAGTGCAGAACAAGCTCAGTTGATTAGGCAAGCCCTAGCCGACGAAGAACTTCAAGCTGAAAAACTGCATCAAGTAATCGAAATCGTACAGGAGTGCGGCGCACTAGATTACGCCCGCAAGCTCGCCAAGTCAGAGTCGGATCAGGCCCTTGTCTACCTCGACGTGCTAGCTCCCTCAGAGTACCGCGACGCCCTGACAGCGATGGTGGAATTCTCCAACACCCGCAGTAGCTGATCTCAACTTTTACGCAATCATCCAATCCAATTCCGTGCTATAAATTGCCCAAAGAAAAAGCTACCTGTATGCCACGAAGCTCAGGCTATGCAATGAGTATTAGCTAGAACTAGGAGAACCAGCCTTGATTGATCTGTCGCTACTACCCACTCCCGAACCTGTATTGGAAACCATTGCCGATGTAGAGGCATTTGAGAAAACCCCATTAACTGAGCAATTCCCCCACACCGACAGCTACAACTTAATAAAGGACAGCGCGGATCGCTTCGGGGATAGAGCCGCACTGGAATTTCTATTACAGGGACTGCCCAATGAAGCAGCACAAACAGTCAGCTTCGCCGAATTAGGGGCACAGGTTACACGCACAGCAAACCTACTCACTGAACTTGGCGTCACCGCCGATGATGCTGTCTCCATTATTCTGCCGATATTGCCACAGACGCATTTTGCCATCTGGGGCGCTCAAGCAGCCGGCATCTCCAACCCAATCAACCCTATGCTTGAAGCCGAGCACATTGCCGAAATTATTACCGCCGCCAATGCCAAGATTGTCATCTGCCTAGCTCAATCAGAGCATAGTGATATTAATCAAAAAGTGCGCGCCGCAGTGTCCGAGTGCCCAGGTGTTACTACACTGCTAGAAGTCAACATACCCGAGCTTTGCAATCCAGGATCGACAGAGTCTGCTAAGGGAAATTTTGACATCCTAGATTTTGATTCGTCAATTGCATCACAAAGTGGCACATCATTAACCAGTGACAGAAAATTTTCGGCAGACCAGAAAGCCGCCTACTTCCACACCGGAGGCACGACTGGCCGGCCCAAGCTGGCTCAATTGACGCACGGCAACATGGCATTCCTAGGACAGCTAATGCAAGTCTATACAGCACACATGGAACGGCATACCGTGCTTTGTGGGCTGCCGCTGTTTCATATCTACGGCTGCATTATTCAAGGAGTCGCTGCGTTCGCTGTGGGCTATCGCATCGTACTGATGACGCCTAGCGGATTTCGCTCACCAGTCGCGATGAAGAACTTTTGGAATCACATCGAGCGTTTCCAGGTAAAACAATTCTCTGCCGTTCCCACTGTACTCATGGCGCTAGCGGATATTCCCGTAGGCGATGCCGATATCAGCAGCCTGACCAATATCAATTCGGGTGCTGCACCACTCTCGCTACCTTTCGAGCTTAGCTTCGAGAAGAATTTTGGCGTAGAGGTAGGCAACGGCTACGGCATGACCGAAACAACGGCGCTAATTTCGCGCGCGCCACTCACCCAACCACCCGGCAGCGTCGGTATGCGCATACCTTACTCAGAGATTCGCATTGTCCACATAGATGGCGCTACCGTCATTAAAGACTGCCCCCTAGGTGAAAGTGGCGTCATCCTAGTTAAAGGCCCACAGGTATTTGAGGGCTATAAGAGCGCTGTTGATAATGCCTCCGCCTGGATCGAGAATGGCTGGTTCAATACCGGCGATATCGGCTATATGGATGCCGATGGCTTCCTCTACCTTTCAGGACGCGCCAAGGATCTCATCATCCGTAGCGGCCACAACATCGATCCGGAGTTAATTGAAGAGCCGCTCAATGCACACGCCGGCGTAGTGACATCCATTGCAATAGGCTTGCCCGACCCCTATGCCGGCGAATTACCTATGGCCTACGTGGTCAAGGTTGCCGATAGCAACGTGACAGAAATCGAGCTTATCGATCACTGCGCCAGCGCCATGTCTGAACGCGCGGCGATTCCAAAAAGAATCGAGTTTATAGACACGATGCCACTCACCGCCGTAGGCAAAGTATTTAGGCCGACACTACGTCAGAGGATCTCAGAGCAGGTTATCCGTGAACTGCTAATCAAGAGATCACTGGACGCGACTGTCGTGAGTGAACTGGAGAAAAAGCGCGGACTAGTTCTCAGCATCGATGTGGCCGATAAGACTAGAATTGACGAAGTGAAGAAGCTCGTCGAAGGATACAGTTTTACCAATGAAGTTAACTAGAGTACCCCTATACCGGAGAAGTAAGCATGAATACAAATACAGGCACAACTTTCGCCAGACTTATCACCTCAGCGTTGTTGCTGCTATTGCTGGCCTCTTGCACGGCTACAGGCATGACTCGAGGTACACCTAGCGAGCGCAGACAAGCCATTCAAGAGATGCGCCAAGAAGTACTCACGGAGCTCTATTCAATTAAACCAGACACGAAAGCACAGATAGAGAGTGCGAGCGGCTATGCGGTATTTTCCAACGCCAATATAAATCTTATTTTCGCCAGCTTCGGTGGTGGCATCGGTGTAGTTCGATCCAACGGCAATGATACCTATATGCGCATGGGTGAGGTTGGCATCGGCATAGGTGCGGGCGTGAAAGATTTTCGCGCCGTCTTCGTCTTCCACAATAACGATGCACTGAAACGCTTCATGGACGTAGGTATATCGATTGGTGGACAGGCCGATGCGGCAGCGAAGGCCGGAGATTTAGGCGGCTCTGTGAGCGGAGAAGCGATTCTGGATAATGTAACGGTCTATCAAATGACCCAAAGTGGTTTAGCTCTGCAAGCAACTATTAAGGGTACCCGTTACTGGCAAGATGCAGACCTGAACTAAGACAACAGCCCAACCGCCGGCAATGGCTAGTTATTCCTTCTAGCCCCCGGCGCGTATATACTTATACCGTAGCTTGAGTCACGCAGGATAGAGGCCGAATCGATAATTTTTACCTTGTTATTGCTAGGCTGATAGATATTGTCATACAGTGCCAATATTCTGCCAGCCGTGTCCGACCAGCGCTTCGCCTCAGATTCATTTCCCAATCGAAGGTAGGTACCAGCAAGGGCGTAGTAGAAATTTGGTTCTTCTTTTTTTAGACGTACTGCTTTTCGAAATGATCTGCGCGCCTCGTCGAAATTTCCAGCATCAAATTCCACGCTTCCTTGTGCAAAATGGTAGTAAGGGTTCCTGTTATTGAAACTCTCTATAGCCTCTGTATATTCTGCAGCTAGACGAAAATTTCCAGAGCGGCGATAGTATTTGGCAAGATTGTTTATCGCCGTTGCGTTGCTATCGTCGAGACTAAATGCCATGCGATAGGCGTACTCCGCAAACCCTGCATTGCCCAACCGACTGTAGTTGCTGCCTATATTATTCCAGACAATAGATGAATCTTCATTCAAGAACAGTGCGTTCTTGAAATAGACAAGAGCGCCCTCGTAGTTTCCCTCAAGAAGTTCTTCAACACCCAGATTATTGAAATACAAAGAACGCGCGACCCTATCCGACACAATATTTGAGGTGAGTTGTTGCAAGGATATCTCAGGCGTGAAATCGACAACATAGGTTCGGCGTGCGCTAATTCTACCGCTGGCATTAATATGCTGGCTAAGCACTAGCAAATCACCGCGAAGGTCCCAGCTAGGCTGCACCTCAACTGTTTGAAAACTCGCATCCAAACCTGCATAGCGCGCCATCGCTATGTACAAATTCATAACTCCTAGGCAATTTCCTTCTCGCGAGTAATAGGCTTCCATTGCCGTATGAGTCTGATCACTTGAATATTGAATATGCAGAAAATCTTCGCCATAGAGGAGATCTTGCAATTTATCTACCCGCGTTTCCTCTCCGTCTCTAGGCTGAATATAGGAATCAATAAACTGCTTCACTTCATCCGAAATATAGAGGGGATCAATTCCGGGGTAGCGGTCTGAATTTTGAGCGATTATCTCCGCGTGGATATTTTCATCTCGAGAAAACTGTGTATCGATATCAATACCGACGCAGCCCAACAGAACAGCAGACAATGCAGCTACTGCGAACCCTCTGGAGTTCAGAAATACGAATTTCATAACCTTGCTCATAATGATTAATAACGCCTAGGTGTTCTCGTGCCCGTTTTATTTATTTTCATGAATTCATAACGACCACGCAAAAAACTCACTTGATCTTCCTGCAAGCGCCGGAATAAGCCTACCCAGCCTGCATAGGTCGCCACCCTCACCAACTTTTGACCTAGACCGGAATAATCTAGATTCTCGTCCAATCGAGCTACGTATCTACCCCAACTATCTGAATATTCTGAACTTTTCCGCTTTGAAGCATAACCATATTCCAGCGCTACTCGGGTTTGAGCAATACGCATATTGTCGGCAGAGAGAAACCGCACCTCAAAGGCGACCTCAAACTGCAGCAGCTCATCCATGGCGATACTCTGCCAGTTTACCCCACTATCGATAATCACACTCTTGGTAACCGGTAAATTTGGCACGAATGCTAGCGGCTGCGTATCGGCATGCATGATCGCAAACCCCACATCGGTATCGCGCAGTGCCGAGGAGATTCGCACCCGTCCCTCGCCATCTATATCGACGATCGCATCGGAGTTAATCGCTTCTGATCTAGCCACATAATCAAACAAGGCTTTCACATCTGCCAAGCCAATCTTCGGCAGCCGCCAGCTTTTCCCAATCGTATCTACTAGGATCAACTCTTCACCATCAAAAATTAGATCCGTCGGAGCGAAATCCAGACTAGCAACCTCCCCGAGGGCCACGCCGCCAGGTACGATGATCGCCTCAATCGTAGATTGATTGAATTCATCGCCGAGAGTTTCTTTCAGAAACACCGAAGGCTCCCTGCGCGCCAGAGAACTATCACCTCTGTTCCCGTCATCACTAAACAAGGAGGTGCTTTTCCTGCGTACGCGTTCGCCGAGAAAGGCGAGTTCGGTTACTTCAGTGCGATACCGGCGAGCAGCGCGGCTATCTATTGCCAGGCGCTGTGCTGCGGTCGCATACAATTGACCTGCGGCAGCGACATATCCTGCACCAAAATGGAGTTCGTTAGCATAGCCATAGGCAGACACAACATCGACTAGCTTTTCTGCGGCGACTAAATCGTCACGAAAAAATGTAACGAACAAGCGCTGTTCACCTCCACTGCGCAGCCAACGATCGGTAAAATCCTCGGCTGACAGTGCTGCATTCTCATCGACCAAGATCGCCACACCGCCTATCTCTGACTCTAGGAAAGCAGCTTCCCAGCTTGCGATTTCCTCACTCCTAGCGAGACTGTTCGTCGGCAAGTCCGGAAAACGCCCAAGCCTTGGCCGCTGAATCCTCTGGCGCACTACTTCCCGTGAATTTAAATTAGCTGCAACATCAATATCATAGGCGCCGAGCGCAGCGGCGAGGGTGAGTAAAAAAGCATCTTCGCGCCCACCCTCATCCAACGTATCCGCAACAACCGCCGTGGAGAAGAATAAGAGCGCCACAGCAATCAACGCATCCGCGTAATGTAAAACCGGCAGGCGCAAATAAGTTTTGCGCATAAGTGCTTTAATCGCAAACATCATCCGCCTCCCCACGTCTTTTTCTTAGCAGCCTCTCTCGCAGTTCAGTCACCCATCTAGGCTCTCCAAAGAAATGAATAGGTTGAGCCAGCTCAGCTATCAACCGAGCCGCCTCATCGAAGCGATCTGCAGCGATCGCGTACAGAGCCGCCTGCTCCAAGATAAAAGTATCCGCTGGCAATAGCTCGAATGCTCGCCGCTGATAAGAAACACCCTGCCTCCAATCGTTCCCTTGCAAGAGATAGTACTCAGCCATAGCGAGATTCGCTTCCGGACTCTGTGGCTTAATTTCTACAGCTCGGTTGAAATATTCGTACACATCTGCGGTTATCAAGCGCCTCTGCGAGATTGGCCATAGGTTTTCACAGTCTTCTAGCTCGCTCTCCCAATACTCACCATAGTCCAATAAGATAGTAGGATCCTGCGGCGCCAACTCGGCGGCCTCGATAAAATACCGAGCTATGCGCTGATCCATGCCTGCCGTCTCGCTCATGCGCAAAGCATCGCCTATACCAGACAGCCCGCGCGCGAAGCCTGCATCCTGCTGCAACGCCATTTCGAACATTTGTTTCGCCACCTGCGCATTCCCGGAGTTAAGCGCTAGCTCCCCGAGCGCCGATGCTAAAGGAGCCCCCTCAAAGGGTCGGCCGCCAAGCAGTTCTGCCTCGAGCAGGAAGTCGGCCTGAATCGATCCTGCAGGCCTCTGACTGTTTAGCAAATAATAGTGCAGCTCATCGTCTAACTGCGCAGTAGTAATCTCAAATGAACGGTCGTATGCATAGCGAGGATTGCGCCCCTCCAACAAATACC
>JAESUV010000006.1 GCA_016762975.1 Gammaproteobacteria bacterium
CGTATGGGTGTGCTGGGACTGGGCTGGCCTATAGATAAAGGAGAGGGGCTGCCACTAATCGCGGGTCGTGTGCTTGCCCAAAATCACTACGAGATGATCGCAGACGAATCGCTGGGGCTGCCGCTAGGCGAGAAACTACTGCTGGGCAAGGATACCTACACGGTGGTCGGGCTGACCAGAGACTTGATCTCTTCCGGCGGCGATGGTATCGCGAGTTTCACCAGCCGCGATGCCCAAGCAATTCAATTTGATGAGCCGGGTGAGTCGACGCGCTTGGAGCGTCAAGCTCGACGCTCCCGCGCGGGTGAGATCGACTTTGGCCGCACGCAGCCGGCTATCCTAGACCGAGCCTCAAGTTCATCGCGTGCAATCGCCGCGCTCCCTGGTCCGGCAGTGAGTGCTGTTATCGCACGGCTTATGCCTGGCGTTGAACCGAATGCCGTGCTACGAACATTCGAGGGTTGGAGCGATGTCACGGCGTATTCTGCGGCGCAACAAGAGACTCTCCTGCTGAATGGAAGCGTGGACCGCGCTCGCCGTCAGATTCTTCTTTTCCGCGTGCTACTTACCATCATCTCCGCGGTCATTATGGCCCTCATTATATATACGCTCACTCTCGATAAGCTCCACCCTATCGCACTACTAAAACTGATCGGCGCTCCCAATCGCATCATCGTGGGTCTCATCCTGCAACAGTCGCTAATTATGGGTGCTCTGGCCTACGGGATGGGATACATCATGGGCCAGCAGGTGTTTCCTTTGTTTCCGAGGCGTGTGTTGGTGACGGGTGAAGATCTGCTTCTCCTTGGTGGGATCGTGCTGGTGATTTCAGTATTCGCGAGTCTACTCGGCATCTGGAAAGCAATGCGTGTTACGCCCAACGAAGCAATCGGTTGAGTACTTGAAATGAAGAATCGGAGCCAAATAGAGAAGACCCTTGCACTGGAAACTGACGGACTCACCAAAGTATATGGCAGCGGGCATACGGAGGTGGTTGCCTTGAGCAATGCGTCCATGAAAGTTCGTCGCGGCGAAATCGTGGCACTATTAGGGCCGAGTGGCGCAGGCAAGTCGACCTTCCTCCTTTGCGTCGGCCTAATCAATCCTCCGGACAGCGGGAAGGTAGCAATCGGCGGTAGACCTGTCCTTGACGGCCCGCACGCTTTAACCGATCTTCAACGTTTTCGGCGCGAAAATATTGGCTTTGTTTTCCAGAAGTCCAACCTGATCCCGTTCTTGAATGCTGTGGAGAACGTCCAAATCGTGGGTGAGTTGATTGGGCACCCGCCCGCGATTGCACGTAGGCGTGCAATGGAACTGCTAGACGCATTGGGCGTGGCCGCTCGTGCCTCCAATCGCCCAACTCAACTCTCGGGAGGAGAGCAACAACGCGTCACGGTCGCCCGGGCTTTAGCCAACAGGCCCAGCCTAATTCTCGCGGACGAACCAACTGCCTCCCTTGACAGTGTGCGCGGGCGGCAGGTAATGGAGCTATTCCGTGATGTTGCTCATGAGCATGGAACCGGAGTGATTGTTGTGACGCACGACCAGCGAGCACTGGACGTATTCGACACGATTTACGAGATGGAGGATGGCGTTCTAACTCAGTCATCTGGGTACTGACAAGTTAACTCTCAATCTGCCAGTATTCGGCCCATGACTCAATCAAAAATGTACAAACGCCACCGCTTTCCCCAGAAATCATCCAATATGCCGTATGGCTCTATCATGGATTCAATCTGAGTCATCGTGACGTCGAAGACTTATTGGCTGAGCGGGGCACGCGGAAGTTTAAATCTGTGGAGCAGGCGCAACGGTTTCTAAGTACTCATGCGGTAGTCTACAATTTGTTCAACCTTGGGCGGTATCTAGTATCAGCTGAAAATTATCGGTATTTCCGCCTACGCGCTTTTACGTCTTGGGAAAAGCAGTGGGAATATAGAAATTCCTAATCGGAGGTTTTTCTCGATTTAGGTAGTTAACTTGTCAGTGCCTGAATCAGAGTATCCATTTCAACCTAGTGGACGCTTAGTGTACTCTCTCTGTTGACGCTTAAGAGCAGGGGTTTCGTCAATCCTCAATTGCGTTGCTAGTGTTATTGCAGATCGCTAGACTGGCTAAACTAAAGGGGAAGCGGATGTCCGAATTAAAAGCTTATCAAGTCTGGGATGCTGGATCCCGTTGGTTCCACTGGATCAATGTGCTCTGTGTAGTGGGTCTGGCTGGCGTCGGCACCACGATTCTCTACGCTAATAGTTTTGACGCGTCCAATGCGGGGAAAATCAATCTGAAAACGGTGCATGTATTTATAGGCTATGTCTTTGCCCTGAATCTGCTCTTTCGTTTTGTGTGGGCCTTCACGGGAAACCGCTATGCTCGCTGGCGCAGTTTTCTGCCTGGTCGTAAAGGTTACCTGCACGCACTACGTAGCTATGTGACAGCGTTTGTTTCGGGGCCACCGGAAAACTATTTAGGACATAATCCAATTGGCAAGATCGGAGTGACTTTGCTGCTGATACTCATCAGCATTCAGGCTGTCACTGGTTTGGTGCTGGCGGGCACTGATTTGTTTTTTCCACCCTTTGGTTTCTGGATTGCCCAGTGGGTAGCTGCCCCAGGTGTGGACCCTGCAACGTTGGTACCCTATGCTCCGGAGATGTATGACACGGCTGCCTGGGATGCCATGCGTTCTTTTCGAGGGCCTTTCATTACCTTACACGAAACCAGCTTCTACATTCTTATGTGCGGAATTGTCATCCATGTGGTTGGCGTCATTATTACCGAGAAAAAAGAAGGCGGTAGCCTCATATCTGCCATGTTCACCGGGACAAAGATAATCAAAGGTGAACCTGTTGATAAGGAAGACAATCAGAGTGGGGGCCGCTAACTATTCAGGTGCTGACAGCTTAACTCTCAATCTGCCTGAATTTGGCACATGACCCAATCAAAGATGTACAAGCGCTATCGGTTCCTGCCCGAGATACGTCGTACCTAAATTTACATTCCAACTATGTTTGTTCAACGAACAATCATGTCAGCAGATTAAATCGGTACTGACAAGTTAACTGCCAACCTGTCAGAATTCGAGCATGAGATCTACTACAGTGATGTATAAGCGCCACCGATTTCCACCTGAAATCATTCAATATGCCGTTTGGCTCTACCACCGATTCAATCCCAGTCATCGAGATATCGAAGACTTGATGTCGTAACGAGTCATTGAGGTAAGCTACGAAGCTATTCGGCTGTGGTGCAATAAATTTGGATCGATATCTGCGCGGCGATTGAGACGAAAACACCAGGGCTACGGCGACACCTTCTTCATTGATGAAGTCTTCGTTAAGATCCGCGGGAAGCAGCATTATTTGTGGAGAGCGGTTGATCAGGATGGGGAAGTCGTTGATGTATTTCTCCAGAAGAGGCGTGACGGAAAGGCCGCAAAGCGATTCTTTGAGCGGTTATTGCGTAAACACAAAGGCGAGCCACGCAAGATTGTCACGGATAAATTGCGGAGCTACAAGGTAGCGCACAGAGAGCTTATTCCAGAGGTGATTCACGATACGACGCAATACGCCAACAATCGAGCTGAGTTGTCGCACGAGCCTACACGGGTCAGGGAGAGGGGCATACGTAAGTTCAAATCGATAGAGCAAGCACAACGTTTTTTAGGAGCACACGCAGCAGTGCACAACTTGTTCAATCTTGGTCCTCATTTAGTATCAGCTGAGAATTATCGGTACTTCCGGCTGCGTGCTTTTATGACTTGGGAAAAGGCAGTAGGGATGTAGAAATTCCCAATCTGAATTTTTCTCAATTTGGACAGTTAACTTGTCGATACCGGAGAAGGAATTTGACTGTTGATCACATTAAGTCATTGGCCAACAGGTTCAATATTTCACCAGCAAGTTTTTTGAGCTAGAGAGTGAGTAGAAACACGTATGGACCAATAGCTTGGCGGATCATGATTGGAGTAGTTTCTGGGGTTTGCGATTGATCAGTACTTTGCATTATATGCAGTGATTCTAGTAACACCTGCTGAATAACTCTCAAGTTGTTAAATTGTGAGTGTCCCCAAGTATTTGGATAAGTTAAAAAATGCTGTGGAATTGGTTGGGATTTAAGAGAGGCAGGATCAAGCACGCTAGAGCTAATGTCCCACGCTTAGCAGCATCTCCTTGATTTGATGGTTCTGTGTTGATCTCACTTTCTGTATTTTTCCAACTCATCAATTCTCGTTTTACTAGAGCTCGATAGTCATCGATTGTATTAGGTCATTGAATCGCGAGCCGTAATGAGCTTTGGTCATTTTCCAGTGCTCTAACAGGCCTAAATCATCACCGAGTAACTGGTCAAAATAGGCGTGCTGCCCACTCCAAATTTCTTCATCTAGTGCATTGCTGAGGTATTGGAAATGGACGAACTGCCACTGCCGGAGCACATTCGTGTAGAAAACACCCAGTCTAAGCTGATCTGTAGGAGACATATTTTCACCCTCACGTCCCTTCACCAGTAGTTCTGCAAACTCTGGCTCTCCTGCGATCAACATTTCAATTTCGGTAAAGCTATTTTGAAAGTTACTTGCGACGTCAAGTTGAGTTGCAAGCGTATTTTGCTGCAATTCGTATACGAGAAAAATGATCCCCGCCAAGACTCCAACATTTGCGCCGAGTGTTAGCCAGTGGTTAAGTTTATCGGTATTCATATCGTGTACTTTCTCTTCTTTAGCGGAGGTTTGCGGTCCAAACCTAACGCATCGAAGCACATAGCAAATGAAATGGGCTCCTGCTACCTAGCAGTATCGCAATGTGCCAAAGTGAATCTGTTACTAAAACACTTACAATAAGAGGAGTTCGTTATGGATATTACAACGATGGGTATAGATTTGACTAAGAATTCTTTCAGTTTGGCGGGGTGATGCCAAGACGGGCTTGGAAATTGACCAAATAGGAGAATAACTAGCATTGAGTAACGACTGCCCAATTTGGTGGTCAGATCTAGAAGCCAATTAACAGCTTTCTGCACAAAAAGTGTACGAACGCTTCCGGTCGCTGAGCATGTTTGTCAGAATTTCAACTACCCATCATTTCTTAAAATCGAGCCTATTCGGTCGCGTCACATAGCGTCTTGGGAAAAGGTAGTAGCAATGTAGCAATGCCTAATCGAAGCTTTTCTCGATTGGGGTGGGTAGCTTTTCAGAACCTTTTACAGCCCAAGATTACGTTTTAAAACCTCTGCTGATGTGATAATTCGCGTAGTGCGATAAAGCTCAGGATGTTTTTCACTGTCCGTGTAACGCATAGGCTCGCCTGACGTTGGACTAACAAACCAAGAGACTTCAGGACGTGCCTCACCTAGCTGCTTTTTAAGCGCTTGCGGTGTAATGCCTATCGCTTCAGCCGCCGCATTGAACGTGCAACGTGTCTTTACTTCGTTTAGGTAATCAACTACTGAGGTAATTTTCTCCTGCACTATAAAATGCTCCTTATAAAATAAACGTCTTGGATAATAGGACTGATCTTGTGCCACGTTCGTGGTCATTTGATTCGATATGAATTCTAACATACGGCGGCTTTCAGCCAACAGCAGACTCTTATAATATCAGGAGATGCTGACAAGTTAACTCCCAATTTGTCAGAATTTGGTCATGAATTCTACGAAAATTTACAAAAGGCACAGATTTCCACCTGAAATCATTCAATACGCCGTCTGGCTCTACCATCGATTCAACATCTGCCATCGCGATATCGAAGATTTGATGTCACAACGTGGCATTCAAGTAAGCTACGAAGCTATTCGGCTGTGGTGCAATAAGTTTGGGCCAGAATACGTCCAACGATTAAGAAGAAAACACTAAGGATATGACGATACTTTCTTCATTGATGAAGTGTTTGTAAAGATTTAGGGGAAACAGCATTTTGTCTCCTAATCCCCGGGACAACACATCTAATAGAGTCTGAGATGGAGTTCAGTCGCTAATTGCGCGTGAAAGTGCTTTTGATTCGATAGAAATGTCCGTTCAACGGACAAAGTTGCTCGATTCTTTACTTTTCGTTTGTCGCAGGCGTAGTATAAACCACGAATTTCGTTATTTTATAAATTTGAGGGAATACAGCATGCTTCGTAATATTGTTGTACCGATTTTTGCAGTTACCTGTCTATCATCCACATTCGCAGACACGGAATTTCAAGGAAGTGTCCCGCTAGAGCTTGTTAAAGCCTTGTTGGGTAATACTTCTTTCGGTGAACCCACAATCTATTCTGATTTGAGCAGCGCTTTTCCCGAAATCGATGTCCCAAATGAGTTAGAAATAATGGGGAGTATCGAGCGTGGTTACGGAATAGCTGCGGTATACAGTACTAGGCTTACAGACAGTCAAGCGCGGTCGGCTCTAAGCGAAGCATTTGTTCAGGCTGGGTATATGGAATTTGAATTGCCCGGAATGAACCGAGTAAGAAGCGGCTTTGTAGCCTCAAACACAATTGCTCCTCAAGCATACAATCGCTTTTGTCATGACTCGCAAGGTTTTCTCTCACATTCTTACACCGAAAAAAATCAGCGCAGCACCGTAACAATCGCAGCAAACCCAGCGAGTGACAATAGGAGCTGCGCGGATCAATTGGCGGAACAACTGCAAGCAATGGGCCGAATGGGTGGACGTCGAGGTGGCTTACAGCAATATCTACCAATAATGGAGCTGCCGGAAACGAAGCCGCGTCGGTATTCCCCATTCACTGGTATAGGTGGGTATTCCGGTTCTCGTAGTGGTATAGAGACCGGGGCAAGCCTAAGTATTGATTGGGAAATCGAAGAAGTATTCAATCATTTCTCTGATCAGATTAGCGATCAAGAGTGGGTTGTGGATTCTCAAAATATTGGTAGTTCTAGTGCGACGGGAAGCTGGACACATAGTCCAGAGCCAGGAACTGACCTGATTGGAACATTAACAGTACTGAATTTGGGAGAGGAATCATTTGAGCTGAAATTTCAACTGACCTCGCTAGGGGGTAACAATAATACCAGCTTCGGTGTATTTCGGGCTAATTAGCTATTCGAAATGTGGCGAAGCAGAATATCAGCAATAGTAACTTTAGTACTGGCTAGCTGTTCAAGCGAACTGCCCGAACACGATGAGTTTCTATCTGTTAAAACTAGAGATGAGTTGAGAAGAAAGTTTGGTGCGCCGCTATCAATCATGGCTTATGAGTATGGGCCAGACGTTATTTCCTTAAAGGAACAGTTGAGTGGCGAAATTCCGATATTCAAATTTGAGCGGTGGGTATACGAATCAGAAAACATAACTAATTGGACTAGATCAAGCGTTACCTATGAGCAAGGAAAAACAATTTTTTCTTTTTGGATCAACAAAGAAAATTCCGGTGATGTTATTCAGGACATGAGCTGGATGAAAGATGAAGAATTTTTTCGATATTGGAAATAAGAGAGCTGGAATCAAAGGGGTCAGAGAACTTTGATCGGGAAACACCGAAACACATTGTCCTTATTTTCGAAAAACGAGACCAGAAAGCTCAATAAATTTTCTATAGCCAAAGTAATCTGCTAATCAAAGTTCTCTGACCCCTTTGATTCGGGAAAAGGCAGTGTCAATCTAGAGGAAGCTAAGCAGGATATTTTGAGCGCGGGTACAGTTAGCTTGTAAATACCTGTTAAACTAATGCTGTCCCCTTCTATTTACAATATACCTCCTCATTTCCCGGATATTGGTATGAACGATGAGATCAATTATAAGAATAACCCTCTGCATGGTCTTAGCTTAAAGAACTTGTTGATCGAAATAGTTGACCACTACGGCTTCGAAATTCTCTTTGCCTATATAAACATGAATTGCTTTAAGACCAATCCTAGTATTGCTTCCTGCTTGAAGTTTCTTAAAAAAACAAACTGGGCGTGTGAAAAAGTTGAAGCTTTCTATTTGTATGAATATAAAAATCTACCTAAAGCGTCTTCCGAGCAGTTTTTATTGCCTCCCAGAGACCGGGTTATTCCAGAAGATCAAGCGCCGGCTGAGCCCAGTGAGCTGAGTTTGGACGATGCGGAGAGGTTGCGCGGAAAACGCGCAGAGAAAGCTGCAGCCTATGATCAAGGTGCTGGCCATCACCGCCCTAGCTCGGACAAGAGTTATGGCGCTCAACGAACCCTGCATTCTGGTTCTCGAGATAATAGCCGTTCCCGCACGGGGGATCACGAATCGTTGCGCTCGCCAGCATCACCTGCTGAAGAGGGTGTTGACCCCTGGGCGAACGCGAGAAACAAATTCAAGCACTAAGCCTGCGTAAGGGTGCTAACAAGTTAACCCCCGATCTGCCGTCTGGCTATACCATCGACTTTCCCGGCTTCGCRCCTTGGGAACAGGTAATGGCGATATAGATGTGGGTTGACGMWAGTTTTGCCGMTCTGAGTGGTTAACTTGTCAATACTTACAGCGGAGTAGGAAGAGAGGTAGTCAACAATGTGCAAGCAGCGTTTGTGCTTGCACATTGTCCGTGSTTTAAGGATTAACGGTTACGGGGAARTAARCGTTGGACCAGCAACAAACGTTATCGARTTGGCTATCTGGTGCCTCGAAATTGTCCACTCTCAGACGCATCAAATATTCTCCAGGCTCCTGGAAAGTCACCTGAGTTGAAACCTCAGTCCATTCGTTCTTGTTTGGATCGCCAGCGTCTTCTGCTGCGCGCTCGCGCCCACTAATTTCCGCAGTTTCTATTTCCGGCTTGGCAGGCCCCTGATGCATGACCCAAAAGGTGCCTAGGGGTACATACAAGCGGTCATTGCCTGCATATAGATCCCGCACTCCTCGATCCTGCATAAGTGCCGAAAGGGTGACTGGCTGGCCCACAGTGACACGCTGAGGTTCTGCGTGGATGCCCATTGGATCAACAGACTCCGGCCCATCCATGCTGAATCGAATGGCGGGTTTTAGGGAGCCAGAGGCCATTTCAGCGGCACTCATCTCGTAGGCAGATGACGTTGCACGGCCTGGTACAGACCAAGTCTTACCGTTCGAAGTCAGCGTCCAGACAACTTCAGTGCCCGCCATGTCCGCTGGCACGTTCACAGCAAAGGCGCCTCGTTCCTGAATGCCCACAAACCCGCGTCTGCTATATACGGGAAAATGAGTGGGTTGGGCGCCTTGAAATTCAGCGGGTTCTAACTTGTTGTTTGGCCCCAGTGGAATATCCAAGCCTGCCGTTCTGTTTAGGTTGCCGAAGCCAAAGATCATGGTTACTGATCTATCTTCGTTGAGAATCCAGCCATTAAACATGGGGGCCACTTCCTCACCAGTCATCCCGCGTGTCGCTAGGGGATAGTCCCGCAGCGGTTGGGGCAGCTGAGCGTGAAGGGGGGCTGCAAGCAGCCCCATCAGAATTGGCAACAATAGTTTGGAGGTTTTAAACAAGCTCATCAATCCGATCCACCCGCGCCAGCAACGCTGCTGTTGTCTCGCTCTTCGCGTTCAGCAACAAGCTTTTCATAGTCTTCCTCATCGAGATGGGAAATAGCGATCCAGGCATGACCCATCTCGTCGGTGGTGCGCTGACCTGCACCAACCCACTGATCGGGGTCGGGATTCATGGGGTTGTTTGCAGTGTTGTCGTACCACCCGGTTAGGATAATCGTCGCGCCGGCAGGAATAAGTGGTTGGTAGCCTTCTGCATAGGTGTGGCTATGGTTCCAGGCAGATGTCCAATTGGAAGTCTGACTTATCACTTCCTTTCTTCCTGTTTCCGGGTAAAACACTTCCATCGACATTGCTACGCCCCTCAGATGCATGTGAGGCTGCCAGCTGTCGATGCGAACCGGATGGTCGAAAGACCTGAATCCCTGCGTCATAAGCTTGCCGTTGGGAGGGATCATATAGTCGCCTCCTCCTCCACTCAGAAAATAGGCGCTCAAGTCTTGAGGGTAGCTCTCCTCTTCGACAAATTCGTCTTCTTCATCGTAGTACCAGATGCCTATTGTCACCTGATCATTAGGCACTGCGTTACCATCGGGGAAATAGTGAATCTCCCACTCAACCATTGAGTTGGCCGGTATCCGTCGACATGCGCCTTCAGGTACTTTTTCTCCGAGTTTGCCGATCGCAAATTCAGACAGGCGGTCGCCATTGACCCACTCGTCGTTTTCATCCAGAACCTTGAAGTGCGAGTTGGCATGGTGGGTTGAGCCTATGGCCGCTGCGGAGGGGCGGGTCTCGACTGCTTTAATGCAACGGCTTTCGGTAATGCCGGAATCAACAACAGGCTTCCACCACAGATCCTGACCGTCAGCGGGAACATCCCAAGCTGTAGATTTAATGGTGTGATCGGGTTGTCCAAGCTCATCAGCCAGACGCCAGTCGCCCATATCGGGGTATTGTCTTGGTGGCGGCAAATCTTCCTGGTTGCCGAAGGGCGAGCCTGCGTTGACCCAGGCTACGACAGTGTCGATGTCCTCTTGCGACATGCGCCAGTCATTCTTGAGATGCTGTATGCCGATTTCCGTATCGTACTGATAGGGAGGCATTTCACGGGACGCAACCCTAAGCTGAATGAGCGGTGCCCAAGGTCGTACCTCTTCATAACTGGTGAAGGACATAGGACCGATCTGCCCAGGTTGGTGGCATATCTGGCAATTCTCTTGAATTATCCGGGACACCTCCTTGGCATAGGTTGGGTGTGAAGCGGCTTCCTGAGCACTGCTTAGTGCTGGAAACAACGCCGAAACTAGAATTGCACTTAGGACTTTCTTATACGCCATTTTTCCAAATCCTCTTCTGGGCTATGGTGTTTTGAAACGCCGAGCGTGGTGTCTCAAAAGGTACTCTAACAAGTATGAATTACAGCCGCTAATAATGCTCAATTGAGCCTCGATCTGCAAGTAAGTAAATGTTACGAATTGTCGATCTGATGTAATGTTCTAGCGGGTGATACTGACAAGTTAAATTCCCATCTGCGACACTTTGGTCATGAAATCTTCAAGAATGTATAAGTGCTATAGGTTCCCACCTGAAATTATTTAATGTGCCGTTTGGCAACTCTGTGAAAAGTAGATATAGGGAGAAGAGGGTTTTCAGGCTTTTATGCTGGGGCCAACGGACTCCAAAAGCTCATAGCCCGTCGCTCTAAATTATAACTCGATGAAAAGAAGGGAAAATGCTGGGCCCACAGGGACTCGAACCCCGGACAAACGGATTATGAGGCAGTGCAACTGGGGGCTGTTTGATTCAGTAAGCTGAAGAATTCTAAGATTTTTTTGCCCGCCGAACCGTCAAAGCTGACTGATACCGAAAATTATTATGCAGTGAGCGTCTCCTTTTCCTTTGGATTGTTACAGTTTCTTCTAGGTTTAAGAAGTTAACTTGTCAATGGCCAGCTTGCGCTTACACTCAGAATCTTCTCATTTACACGGTGGTGACTATGTCTCGTTTTTCTCAACACACAAGCAGTGCCGCTAAGCTACTGACCGAGCATAATCACTCCATTTCGGTGGCAGAGTCTTCTACAGGAGGCTTGATTGCGGCAAGCTTGCTGTCTGTGCCTGGCGCTTCACGTTATTTTATGGGCGGCACAGTTATCTATACCGTCAAATCGCGCCAAGAATTTTTGGACTTGGATAGAGAGCGTATAAAAAAACTCAAACCCCTAACAGAGGAAATGGCTCTTGAATTCGCAAGAGCAGCACGGGCTAAATTGGATACGACCTGGGGCATTGCAGAGTTAGGGGTGGCGGGGCCAGGAGGCACACCATATAGCGATGCTATCGGCATTAGTGTGATTGCTATATCGGGGCCAGTTGATGCATCGGTGACCATTAGAACAGGTTCGGATGATCGTGAAGAAAATATGGAGACCTTTACTGACGGAGCCTTACAGTTGCTAGTGCAGACGATTGAGGGCATTGGAACAAAGTAAGCTAATTTGGGAATCGGCGCGTTTTAATCTGTCTGTTCTTGGCCTAAGGTCAGCGGACTCTCAAAATACATAGTTTGTTATGCCGAAGGTTAAGTGGAAGGGATAAAGGGGACAGGGATAAAGGGGGCAGATCTATTTTTTGGGACGGCCTCGCCCCCGCGCCTCAATTCTTAGTCCTGTTCTCGGCTCAATCTCATTCACAAACAACGGTGAGCCAGTAAGCTGATTTCTCGCTATTGCTGCTCGAATCATTGCACTCGAAGAGTCATCTTTGGTAGAAACAAATAACTTATATCTGGCTTCTCTTATAGTCTTAATCGGTGATAAGCCTAAGTACGCAGGATCATCATCAAGCCAAGGTGCGGAAGTACTGCCGATTCTAGCGGCGTAGCTAGACCAAGTATATTCTTCAGGGGACTCGACTATTCGCGCCTTAACAGGATTTAGTTCTACATAACGGCAGCACTGCAATAGATAGTTATCTCGGTCTATGGGGCTTATCTTAAACCTACCCTCCCAGAGAGAGCCACTACGTTTCTCGAGGCGGTTAACCCGCCGGGTCTGCCTGCCAGCAAGGCGCTTCATTAATTCGCTTACAACTAATTCTTCGTCGGCTGGCTCTACTATTAGGTGTATATGGTTGGTCATCAGGCAATAACTATAGACCTTGATTCCTAGCTCCTGCTTCCATTCCTTTAGGTTGTCTAAGTAGTATTGATAGTCACAAGCCTCAATGAATACCGCTTTTCGATTATGGCCTCTCTGGACAATATGATGAGGCATATTGGGAACGATAACTCTTGCCGTCCTTGGCATAGGGCTTTTCCACGATTAATGTGCAAGTTGGATCTGTTTAGAATAGTTGGTATCCGTCATTGTGAGAAATAATTTGGGAAAATAAATTGGTCCCCATTAAATTCACTAATCTGGGAGGTCGTTACATACAGTACAGGGAATATTTTTACGATAATAATATACTCTAATAGCCAAAAATAATGATGTGGAAATACAAGCCCATAATATTCCAAAAGAAATAGAGTAATCTAAATCTCGACCTTTTAAATGTTGCAAAAATGAAAATGCAATAAATAGTAAAGAGAGAGTTAATATATACTGAATTATCCATTTCTTAATTGGCATGAAATTTCCTTGGTACCTTAGTTGATGAGATTAAATCTAAACCAAGACTCTGGTTATAATTTATTCAAAAGTTTGTACAGTATCGACGCTAATTGCTCAGACAACTTTTCAGTCGAAACTTTAAGATTAGAGGACGTAATGCAATAGCCTTCAATAAAAGGTAGTAGGATAGCTACTGCGTTATCCACTTGCTGCTCCTGACAATTTTCGGGAGCCAATTTCTTTAATGCTTCAAAAAGTATCGCATGAAGCTTCTTATAATAATCATCTACGGCTTTTTTTACTGCGTTATTCCGTTCCGCTATTGCCCAAATCTCTTTAAAGACGACTGCACAGTCACTGCTCTCAATGTCACTTAAAATGTGTGAGACTAATAAGCGTAATTTATTTTCTTGATCATGCCGATCTGAAAACGATAGCAATTGTACCGAATCTAGATAGTCTAATAAAAACCCTTCCAGCAATGCCCCTAAAAGCAGCTCTTTAGTTTTAAAATAATATTGCACATTGCTCAGCCTCATATCGGCTGCTTCAGCGATCTTTCTCATAGTCAGGCCTTGATCACCCGACTCCTTTAAAATGGTCATGGCGCAATTTAATATGTGTTCAATTTTCGGACTCATATACTTCTCGCTAATCACTCTCCGATCAGGCCTGTAAATATATAACGCTTGACGCATTAGGTCAAATGACCTATGTTTGATTTAGGTCATTTGACCTAATTGTTGAGATGGAGAAAAATGATGAAAGGCTTAATCGTTGATAGTAATAAATGCTTTGCTCTTAAAGAAAACCTAACCCGTCCAGTAGCAGAGCTGGATGAAGTATTAGTGAAGGTAAAAAGTGCTTCTGTAAACCCTTTTGATGAAGAGAGCGCTGCAGGACGTTTTGATGCTTATTTTGCTGAGTATAAGGTTGATAAAGAAGTGCAGTCAGGACTGGAATTCTCAGGCATTGTTGAATCTGACGGTCAAAAATTTAAACGCGGCGATAAGGTATTTGGCTATGTCAACATGATCACTGGCTGGAAAAGTCACGCTGAATACCTTGCGATAAATGAAAATCAGATGGCGCTTATGCCCAACAATTTAACCTTCCCGCAAGCTGCTGCTATACCGTTAGGTTCATTGACCACCCTAGTCGCCCTGCAAGATGTTGGGCGCCTTAAGGCCGGTATGAAGTTACTAATAATCGGTGCAGCGGGTGGCTTGGGAATTCAAGGTATTCAAATAGGTAAATTACTTGGGGGGCACGTCACCGCCATTGCCGGAAATTCTCAAACTGAGTTTTTGAGGCCTTATGGCGCAGATATAGTTCATGACTACAACCAGGTTAGCATTAAAGACATTAGCGATACTTTTGACCTAATTCTTGATTTATCCAATGCGCAAAACCTAGAGGATATGAAAAAGCGCTTAACACCTAAAGGGATGTTTATTCCCGCTGAACCTACCCAAGAAAATGGCGGTGAGTCGGAAGATCCACAGGTTGGTTATTTAATGGTTATGGAGGGTAATTTTGAAAAGCTTAGCCGTATTGCAAACTGGGTATCAGAGGGAAAACTACGTGCCGTGATTGATAAAGAGTTTCATTTTTCAGATTACCTTCAGGCGTTTTCTCGCCTAAAGGAGAAAGGTCGTCGAGGTCGTATTATCTTAAACTGGTAAAATATTGAATTAAAGGGGTCAGTGTCTGAGATATCCCCAGAAAATATCTAGAAGTATTAACGAGTTAAGCTAACTAAAGTGCATACATGACACGATAAAACTCTCCAACAGGCGACCAAA
>JAESUV010000045.1 GCA_016762975.1 Gammaproteobacteria bacterium
CACATGTATACTAACGGTTGAAGCCCTTTTTTAATGCGTTAGAGATTCGCTATAATGCAGTTCGGTCAATGCTGTTAGCCATTTCCCGCTAAGGACAACTAAGGACAATGCGAGTGTGTCAAAAGCCAGTGAAATGACATTTCACGCCAGCTTTTGGCGCACGACAGTCAGAAAAAGTCATGGATGACTTTTTCTGTATAGATTATAAGTTGCACAGGGATGTGCAACCATTGCCCGCTAAGGGCAATGCGAGTGTGCCAAAGGCAAGTAAAATGACATTTTTACGCCAGCCTTTGGCGCACGACAGTCAGACAAAGTCATGGATGACTTTGTCTGTATAAATTAAAAGCCCGTTCAATTCACAGTCAAGAAGTCAGGTGGTAGCCCACAGTGTTCGACAATCTTACAGATAGACTCTCAGGTACGTTTAGAAAGCTCACGGGCAAGGCCAAACTCACCGAAGCCAACATTCAAGACGCTCTTAGTGAGGTGCGCCGCGCGCTACTCGAGGCGGATGTTGCGCTGTCGGTCGTCAAATATTTTGTCGAGCGGGTCAGTTTGCGCGCCGTTGGACAGGAAGTCTCATCGAGCCTGACGCCTGGTCAGGCATTTATCAAAATTGTTCAGGCCGAACTTGAATCTATCATGGGCACGGCCAACTCTGAGCTGGATCTAAAGGCAGCGCCACCGGCTGTCGTACTGATGGCCGGCCTGCAGGGTGCTGGCAAGACCACCACCGCGGCCAAGCTCGCGCGCTGGCTCAAGAACGATGTGAAGAAATCGGTAATGGTGGTGAGCGCCGACGTGTATCGTCCCGCAGCCATTCAGCAGTTGCAGACATTAGCTCTAGAGGTCGACGTAGAGTTCTTCGCCAGTGACAGCAGTCAGACACCCGCGGCGATTGCTACAGCGGCCTTAGCAGAGGCTAAGCGAAAATTTGTCGACGTATTAATCGTGGATACTGCCGGACGCCTTGCTATCGATCAGGAAATGATGGCGGAGATTCAGCAGCTGCACAAGCTGTTAAACCCAGTTGAAACGCTGTTTGTCGTTGATGCCATGACGGGTCAGGATGCTGCCAATTCGGCCAAGGCCTTCAATGAAGCCTTGCCGTTAACCGGTGTAGTACTGACCAAGGCAGATGGCGATGCAAGGGGCGGGGCGGCTCTGTCCGTGCGTCACATCACGGGAAAGCCCATCAAGTTCATCGGTATGGGCGAGAAAATGGACGCGCTCGAGCCATTCTACCCTGATCGTATCGCTTCTCGAATCCTCGGCATGGGCGATATGCTCTCGCTTATCGAGCAGGCCGAAAAGAAAGTCGACAAGGTTAAGGCCGCGAAGCTCGCCCGCAAGATCAAGAAGGGCAAAGGCTTCGATCTAGAAGATTTCAAGGAGCAGCTTGGCCAGATGCAGAGTATGGGCGGCGTAGCCAGCATCATGGATAAGATGCCCGGCCTCGGTGCATTGCCGCCTGGTGCCGCGAAAATGGTGGATGACTCCAAATTCCGGCAGATGGAGGCGATCATTAATTCCATGACACCGCGAGAACGAACGAACCCAGATGCCCTGAATGGGTCGAGGAAAAGACGGATTACGACTGGCTCAGGAACCCAGATTCAAGACCTGAATCGGCTGCTGAAGCAGCATAAGCAGATGCAAAAGGTAATGAAGAAGATGAAGGGCGGTAATATGGCCAATATGATGCGCGGTCTAGGCGGCATGCAAGGGCCGGGTGGAGGAGGTGGCTTTCCGGGCGGGCCAGGCCAATTTCCTCGCTCTTAATGGCGTGGTAGTTTAGGAAAATACGAGACATTTCAAGCCTTTCGTAAGTGTCTCACTATTTGACATGTTTTAGCCGCGTAACCCGCGAAAATACTGTGCTTCTGGTCTTCCAATCCCACCGCAATTAACATAGAATACCCGCCTTTTTACCCGAGCACGTCTGTTCTTAATGTGCAGGGAGGCAAACCAGCCTCTGCTCGCGTAACTCCTAAACACTAGTTTTTACATTGGAATGACAGGAAATACTTATGGTCACGATTCGATTGGCACGTGGCGGCGCTAAGAAACGGCCTTTTTATCACATCACAGTAAGTGACAGCCGCTGTGCGCGTGATGGGCGTTTTATTGAGCGAATTGGCTTTTTTAACCCCCGCGCTAAAGGTGGGGAAGAGCGTTTGCGTCTAGATCGCGATCGCATGGCTTACTGGACAGGACAAGGTGCCCAGCTTAGCTCTCGCGTATCAACATTGGCGAAGGTTGCGGTAGAGACTTCTACTACAGAGGCGTGATTTTGATATCGCGTTGTCTGGGTGGTAAGTAAACTCGAAGCAAATAGTGAGTGGTTGGTACTCGGAGAAATTGGCCGAGTGCATGGCCTGAAGGGTTGGTTGAAACTGATTTCCTTTACCTCGCCGATCGAAAACATTCTCGACTACTCGCTTTTTCATGCGGAAGTTGGGGGGCGGACTCAGGAGTTAGAGATCGACGAGCACAGTCGTCTTAACAAGGCTCTGCTGGTCCATTTTAAGGGTTACGATGACCCTGAAACGGCAAGACTACTGACAGGTACAGAATTAGCGGTAGCGAATGAGAAGTTGCCTGGGTTAGAGCGCGGCGAATTCTATTGGCATCAGCTGCAAGGCCTTAAAGTGGTCAATAAGATTGATCAAGTATTTGGTCGGGTTAGCCATTTGTTAGAGACAGGCGCCAACGATGTGTTGGTCGTCAAAGCAGATAGCGAAAGCATTGATGATCGGGAGCGGCTTATTCCCTATTTAATGGATTCTGTAGTAATCGAGATAAATCTGGAAAACCAGACTATCCGAGTAGATTGGGAAGCAGACTATCTGGATTGAGTAGCTGGTTTAATTCAAGCAGGCTCACCCGAAGTGGCAGAAGTTGTAAGCGAGAGGTGGAAGCGATGCAGCTTGGAATAGTCACCTTGTTTCCGGCAATGTTTGCAGCCGTAACGGAATACGGCATTAGTGGTAGGGCGGTTCGCTCGGGTCTAATGAACCTTGAGTTATTTAATCCGCGCGACTATACGACTGATAAGCACCGCAGTGTGGACGACAAGCCATTTGGTGGCGGTCCCGGAATGCTAATGAAGACCGAACCGCTGATGGCATCGATTGCCGCGGCGAGGCGGGCAGTAGAGAAGAAGCACGCGGCAGGCGCTGACAAAACTAAGGTGATTTACCTATCACCACAGGGCAAGACCCTAAAGCAAGATTCGATTATCGACCTTGCTCAGCGGGAAAGCATGGTACTGCTATGCGGTCGCTATCAAGGCATAGACAACCGTGTGCTTGAGAGCGAGATAGACGAAGAGTGGTCGCTGGGTGATTTCGTTATCAGCGGCGGCGAACTGGCGGCGATGACATTGATCGATGCCATGACGAGATTTCAGCCTGGTGCGTTAGGCGATGAAGGTTCGGCATTAGAAGACAGTTTCAGTAATGGCTTGTTGCATAGCCCTGAGTACACTAGACCGCAGAGCATTAATGGTCAGGATGTGCCAGAAGTGCTGCTTAGCGGGGATCACGAAGCGATTCGTAAGTGGCGGCTGAAGCAGAGTTTAGGTGCAACCTGGTTGAAGAGACCAGACTTGTTGCAGGCGATGTCGCTTGAGACCGAGCAAGAAGAATTATTAGAGCAGTTCAAGCAAGACTATCTGCATGATTAAGCGCAGTGGCCTGAATTGCTAGTTAGATAAGAGTTTTGAAAATTTCGATTTACTAAGAATTTGGCAACTGCCATTCGCTACAAGAGTTCAGGAGCAATTTGATGAGCAAGAGTAAGATCATCCAACAGATAGAAAACGAGCAGATGAGCAAGGAACTTCCAGAATTTGGTCCTGGCGACACTGTTGTCGTTCAAGTCAAAATTAAGGAAGGCGACAGAGAGCGTCTACAGGCGTTCGAAGGTGTCGTTATTGCACGTCGAAACCGTGGCGTAAATTCATCATTTACGGTCAGAAAGATATCTCACGGTGTCGGTGTTGAGCGCGTATTTCAGATTTATAGTACGGTTGTTGATAGCGTTACGGTGAAGCGTCGCGGCGCTGTTCGCCAGGCTAAACTGTACTATTTGCGCGAGCTGACTGGTCGAGCTGCAAGAATCACAGAAAAGTTGGAAAAGAAGTCGGGTTAACAAATCCCGTCTGCTGCCTTGGGAGAGTCCTGGGGCACTACATTCCTGCCTATCTAGAGATATTGAATGGGAAGTCTGTCCGCAGTCTTCCCGTTTTTATTTATGCAGGTAGATTTGATATGTAATTGGGATCAAGTCTGGCTTGTTCTAACCAAGGGGTTGTTTGCGAGGAACAGGGTGCTGAAGCCGGCGGGGCTGCGGGGAATTGATTTGGCCGTGCTTTATTCTACGCGAGGGTTGTTTGCGGGGAACAGGGGCTGAGCACGTCGTGGTAGCTGGGAATTATTTTGGCCGTGTTCTGGTTTGTTCTAACCAAGGGGTGTTTGCGAGGAACAGAGGGCTGAATCCGGCGCGGCTGCGAGCAATTATTTTAGCCATGTTCTGCCAGTGTTCTGAGCAAGCAATTATTAAATGCTATAAGATAGCCGACACAGTATTCAGCCTCGCCTTGCGCCGCGTCATAGTTCTCGCGGCTCTCAAATAGAGGCACAGAAGGAGACAAGCCATGAGAGTAACTATTAAGCCGATGTTCGCACTGTTGGGACTAGTTTTGACGCTAGTTGCTGCGTCTGCCTCTCAGGCACAGCGGGATCAATCGCTGCGCGGCAAGCTTGAGCAGGCGATAGAGGTGGCATCCCAGAATCAGCTAGAAATTATTAGCGTGAAACCTACTGCGCTATCTACTATTTATGAGGTCCTACTGAACACTGGTGAAATTCTCTACAGTGATATTTCCGGTGACTATCTCTTCGCAGGCGACATGTATCGCGTCAGCAGCGCAGGCCTCGTGAATATATCTTCGGACAAGAAGCAGGAACGGAGCCTGGAGAAAATTGCAGCTATTCCGCTTGAGGAGATGATTATCTTCACACCTGAGGTGGTCAAAGCAACGATAACAGTCTTCACCGACGTGGATTGCACCTATTGCCGCAAGTTACATAGCGAGCTTGATGATCTTATGGCGAAGGGTATTGAGGTTCGCTATCTGGCCTATCCCCGTGGTGGCGAAGATGCCGCCTCGTACCAGAAAATGATTTCCGTATGGTGCTCAGATGATCGCAAGAAATCGCTGACTCAGGCGAAGAATGGTCAGAATTTACCTGCGGCAGATTGTGATTCGCCTGTTTTGGCGCACTGGGCACTGGGCACTGAGCTGGGTATTTCCGGCACGCCAGCACTTATATTCCCTGATGGTAGAGTCATCCCCGGCTATCTGGATGCCGAGCGTCTAGCTTCAATGCTTAGTATCAACTAGCCTGCCTCTTATCCTAGGAGCCTCGATTAGCCGTCGGGCTCCAGCTTTAACAACCCCGCCTTCCTTAATAGATACCTTGTCTCTCCACA
Source organism: Gammaproteobacteria bacterium (assembly GCA_016762975.1). Classification (GTDB taxonomy): domain Bacteria; phylum Pseudomonadota; class Gammaproteobacteria; order Pseudomonadales; family Pseudohongiellaceae; genus UBA9145. The sequence continues at coordinate 5,503 of JAESUV010000045.1, forward strand.
CTGCTGGGTTTCTTGCATGTTTCCAGTATAATTCGGCGCTAATATTGAATAAGTCCGGGGCATTTTGTGAATTCTGAATCAGCCAAGTCAATCAAATCTCAATCTCTAAAAATAGGTATCTGTGGCTTTGGTACCGTAGGTGGTGGCAGTTACAACCTGTTGCAGAACAACGGCGAAGAAATTACCCGTCGCGTAGGCTGTGCAATCGATGTTGTCAGAATAGCGTCTCGTAGCATCAAAAGTGGAGATGTCGCTTCGACAGTCAAGATTAGCAATGACCTATTTGATGTCGTCAACGATCCTGAGGTGGACATAGTCATCGAGACAATCGGTGGTTTCGAGCCTGCATTCGAGGTGGTTCGTCAGGCGTTGGCGAACGGAAAGCACGTAGTGACAGCAAACAAAGCTCTAGTCGCAGAGCGCGGTAATGAACTCTTCGCAGTTGCAACGGATAATGCCGTGACCCTAGCATTTGAGAGCAGCGTCGCAGGCGGCATACCAATTATTAAGGCTTTGCGAGAAGGTTTATCTGCAAATAAGATCGACTGGCTGGCAGGTATCATCAACGGCACGGGGAATTTCATCCTGACCGAGATGGCTGAGAAACAACGTCAGTTCGCCGATGTGCTCACCGAAGCGCAGCAGCTTGGCTATGCCGAGGCTGATCCGGCATTCGAYGTTGAGGGTATCGACGCTGCCCATAAGCTAACAATCATGGCATCGATCGCATTCGGAATTCCTCTGCAGTTTGATAAAACTTATACTGAAGGTATCAGCCGCATTACGCCGGAAGACATTGGCTTCGCGAAGCAGCTTGGGTATCGAGTAAAGCACTTGGGAATCGCACGCCGCACAGACAACGGAGTTGAGATGCGCGTACACCCGACGTTAATCCCTCACAAACGCTTGTTAGCAAGAGTAGACGGTGTCGGTAATGCCGTACTCGTGCATGGTAATGCTGTAGGTTCTACCCTTTATAGCGGYCCTGGTGCTGGYGCGGATGCTACGGCATCCTCAGTCGTCGCCGACGTWATTGATATCGCGAGACAGAAGCTCGCAGGAATGAACAAGCCACTGCTGCCTGCACTTGGTTATCTCTCGATGCACGATGATTTGGAAGTGGTCTCTATTGAAGAAATTGAAACTGAATATTATCTGCGTATCCCAGTAAACGATGTGGTGGGTGTGTTGGCGAAAATATCCAGTATCCTTCAAGGTCTCGATATCAGCATAGAGGCAGTTATTCAGAAAGAGCTCGATAATAAGACGGTGCCAATTGTAATTCTTACTCACAAGGCGCTAGAGAAGAAATTGAATTTGGCCGTCGCCGCGATCGAAGCACTTGATGATGTGAGTGGTGAAGTCATGCGCATTCGCGTCGAGTCATTCGAGGACTAGCCTAGTAGTTAATTTCACTAATTACTGACGTTGAAAAGATTGTAGAAGATGAAAGAAAAATTAGAGAAGGATAGCGTAGTTATTAACTCCACCGAATATCGGCGTTAAAAGATATTAGAGCGAAAGAAAAAAATAGAGAAGGACTGTGAGTTGAAATATATAAGTACTAGAGGCGGTGGCACCCCGCAGACATTTGAGCAGGTTCTTCTAACTGGTTTGGCTCCAGATGGRGGCTTGTACGTGCCTACCGAGCTGCCTCAYTTTTCYCCAGAAGAAATAGCRTCATGGAAAAACCTGAGCTATCCCGAGCTSGTATTAAAAATARTCTCTCCCTTTATYGGCGACGAAATRCCGGCAGRGGCTTTGCGYAAGATMGTCAYTGAGAGTTATGCYCAATTCGATCACCCCGATGTGGCGCCGCTGACTAAGCTYGCAGATAACGAMTTTATGYTGGAGTTGTATCACGGWCCTACCCTGGCATTTAAAGACTTCGCCTTGCAAGTGCTAGGYCGYCTGCTCGACTATGTGYTGSWAAAGAACGAGCARCGTGTGGTTATCCTTGGGGCGACATCGGGAGATACCGGTTCAGCAGCYCTGGAAGGTTGCMGGCGCTCCAARCAGGTCGATATTTTTATCTTGCATCCGCATCAGCGTGTCTCCGAGGTGCAGCGSAGGCAGATGACTACGGTCGTTGGCGATAACGTGTTTAATCTGGCAGTTCAAGGAAACTTCGATGATTGTCAGAGCATCGTTAAGGCCGCATTCGCGGATCAATCATTTCTTTCTGAAGAGAGTCAGCTTGTCGCCGTGAATTCCATAAACTGGGCGCGGATAATGATGCAGATCGTCTATTACTTCTCAGCGGCACTTAAGGTAGGGGCGCCAGAGCAGGCGGTTTCTTTCTCAGTTCCGACTGGAAATTTTGGCGACATCTACGCGGGCTTTCTTGCCAAACGCATCGGCTTACCCATCAAGCAATTAGTCATAGCCACGAACAGCAACGACATCCTGCATCGTTTCATTAATGGCAACGAGTATTCCACTACTGGCTTGAATCACACCCTATCGCCGAGCATGGACATTCTAGTCTCTAGCAACTTTGAGCGCTATCTGTTCGATCTGTTTGATCGTGATGCGGAGCAGCTTAGCGAATTCATGTCGAAACTTGGTAAGGAGTCGCAACAGGTATCAGATGAGAAGTGGCAGCAGATGCGCGAATGTTTCTCTAGTGCTAGAGTTGATGATGCGCTCACCTGCGAAACTATCGCTAAAGTATTCGCGGAGACAGGCAAGCTTATTGACCCCCACACAGCCGTTGGTATCAGAGCTGCAAGAGAGTGCAATGAAGACCCAGCTATACCAATGATCACGCTCTCTACTGCGCATCCCGCTAAGTTTAGCGATGCCATCACTGAGGCTGGGTTGGATACACCAGAGCTACCTCCTCATCTGTCAGATTTGTTTGAGAAGGAAGAGCACTATAGCGTCGTGCCGAACGAACTTGCGACAGTGACAGAATTTGTTAAAAAACACGCGCATAACTAGTCGATCCTAAAAATGCATCTCGGTAGGTATAGCAGCCACCTAGCTACAGCTGTATCGGATAAAGAGGGCTCTTATGTCACTACTCGTTAAACGTAGAGCGGCAGATACCACACTAAACCTTCCCGATTCAATGCACCCGCTTCTTAAGCGTGTCTATAGCCAGCGCAATATCAAAGGTGTCGAAGAGCTAGAGCTCGGACTTGAGAATCTCATTCCTCCGGGGCAGTTCAAGGGCATCATTGAAGCCGTTCAGTTGTTGCTCGATGCATTACAGCAGCAGCAGCGCGTTCTTATCGTTGCCGATTTCGACGCGGATGGGGCGACGAGTTGCGTAGTAGCGCTTAAGGCGCTCAGACAATTTGGTTTTCAGCACACCGATTACATCGTTCCCAACCGGTTCGATTACGGCTACGGCCTAACACCCGAGATAGTCGAGTTGGCGAAGACACGAAACCCCGACCTCATTATCACCGTCGACAATGGCATCTCCAGCATAGAGGGAGTTTTGGCTGCGAAAGCGGCGGGTATAAAGACGCTTATTACCGATCACCATCTGCCGGGCGTTACAGCGCCAGATGCGGATGCGATAGTCAATCCAAATCAAACTGGCTGTGATTTTCCTAGCAAGAGCATCGCCGGTGTTGGGGTGATCTTCTACGTCATGTTGGCATTGCGAGCAAAGCTACGGGAGGTYARTTGGTTCGAAGAAAAGGCTATTGCGGARCCCAAACTCGCGGATCTTCTAGACCTCGTCGCTTTAGGAACCGTAGCCGATGTGGTCGCACTCGATCGCAATAACCGTATTTTAGTTAGYGAAGGCTTGGGRAGAATTCGAGCAGGACGCGCTGTCTCCGGCATTAAGAGCCTCTTGGAGATCGCCGGCCGCAGCAGCGCTAACCTTGCCGCCTCCGACCTTGGTTTCAGCGTCGGCCCTAGATTAAACGCGGCAGGAAGRYTGGATGACATGTCCACGGGCATMGAATGCCTGTTGACYGARCACGAAGGCACAGCCTACAAGCTCGCTCTACAGCTCGATGGGCTGAACAAAGACCGCAAACAGATCGAAGGTGATATGCGCGAACAAGCCTTCAAGTTTCTGCAGGAATTCTCATTGGAGGCGACTGACCTTCCTGCCGCGTTGTGTATCTAWGATGGACGATGGCACCAGGGTGTTGTGGGTATTCTCGCTTCGCGTGTGAAGGAGAAGTTCAATCGTCCCGTCATTGCCTTTGCAGACGCAAACGATTCAGGTAACGAGATAAAAGGTTCTGCCAGGTCCATCAAGGGATTCCATATTCGCGACGCTCTAGATGCCGTGGCTAGCCGTAATCCGGGTATGATCAGTAAGTTTGGTGGCCACGCGATGGCGGCTGGTCTCAGCTTGGCGAAGGACAAGCTAGAAGAATTCACTGCGGCATTTCAGGAGCAAGCCGCGCTGCTATTAAGTGAAGAGCTGTTGCAAGCACAGATACTGAGTGATGGAGAAATCGAGCAAGGTGACTTCTCTATGGAGACCGCCGCGGAGCTGAGTAAAGCCGGCCCCTGGGGGCAGGAATTCCCTGAGCCTGTATTTGATGGAAAGTTCAAAGTTATTCAGCAGCGCAGGGTAGGGGAAAACCATTTAAAGCTAGTGCTAGCACCGGAGCTCGCACCACAGCAAACCATCGACGCCATCGCCTTCAATATCGACAAGCAAGATTGGCCGGCTGCGGACATGACCGACATCGAAATAGTCTACAGGCTGGATATCAATGAGTTTAGGGGAAGCCAGACGTTGCAGCTAATGGTGGAGCATATTCTCGCCTGGAAGTAGACTGGCATAGTCTAAAATTTGTTGTTTAAACTTGAAAGAGCAGCACTGCAACTGATGTTTCAACAGCGCTGCAGAAACTTAGTGAAACCCTATATTGAGAATTCCGAGGGGCCCACAATCTCGGGTTCACTGGGCGCTCAGTTTTGCATTGCATCCAATAACTCCACCGGATCAAGTTGTTTTTACATGATGGGTTTTCGGCGTACACTTAGGGCGTTGCAGAGATAAATACGCTGCAAATCACACATGCAAATGTTATGTCTCTTTTGGCATCCGCACCCGACTCTGAGTACGGCGAGGGATAGAGCCAATTTGTCAGAGTGCCAGTGTTAGTAAAAGGAGAGCTTTTCGAGAATACATTTAAAAAATTTAGGAGTGGATCTATAAAAATGCTGACTTATGGGCAACTTGGCGAGGCATACTGCGAAGTATTTCAGGCTGATAGTTTTGAAAAAATTGCTGAGATGAGCAAAAACCATGCCATGGAAATGTTCCAAAAAGGAGATGAAGAACATATCTAGGCTGGAGATAAAATGAATGGGCTTATGCAGGACCCAGACACCATAAAACAATGGTTTGAATCCAAAAGGGCGGAATTATAGGCATTGCCTGACGGCTAAATACACGCACGGTTTGTTGGTTTCTCCACGCCAAGGATTATTATTCGTAGTTGATAACTACAGGGCAAGAGAACGCGTGAGATAACAATCAACTAAAAAACTGTAAGCTACTCCTGCGAGAGGTAATTGAATGACGATTCCAGACGATGAAAAAATAGTACCCCCGAAGAAGCAACTTATCTACAAGTTTCTTCTCCTCTGTGCCTTACTTATGGGCTACTTCGTCTATCTCAGTATTCAATATGACTTAATGACAGGGGGGTTGGCATCTTTACTGACATGGACATTCTTTGTTCTATGTACCCCTGTCGCAGATGCTGGACTGCTGTTGGATTTTCCACTACGCCTATTATTTGGCGTTCGTATGATAATCTCTGAAATTGCTGTTTGGGCTTTAGCTATTTTAATTAATATTGTTTCGTTAATCTATTTCGAGGAATTCTACGAAACAACGAAACTAACTACACTCTTACATATGGTTCTTACCACGCCATATCCGTATTGGAGTCTTGTTCTCCTCTCTGGTGTGGGCACCTTCTTATCTATTCGATTTGCCGATGAGCTAATGGATGTTTTTCATCATAGGGATAGAGGATTTTTTCATCGTAATAGTTATATGCATGAGATCGTAATTATCGTATTTTTTATCTTGATATTTATTGGTTACTACGAGCTAGTAGCTTCGCTTGGCATAGATGTTGAGCGCTGAACGTTGCTAGGTTAAAAGCTGCGAGATAGCTATACACGTGCACAGAACAAACAAGCCAACAAAGGGAGACCCATTAATTACCGAGCTAGCTCAGAGTGAGCGTAATATTCTAGGGTTTGAAATTTCTGGCAAGGTCACGTTAAAGGAGGCGAATGAGTGGATTCAAAAGTTCAAGGCTTGCCTAGAATGTCATAAAAGTCGAATGTACTGGTTGTGCTAGACGAAGGAGCGAGGTGGGGTGTGGATGCTGAGATTGAAGGCATCAAATAGGTCATGAAGCACATGAAAAGCACCCATAAAACCGCCTTTGTTTCATCGAGCAGCATCTGGAAATGGCTCGCCTCCATCGATAGCTTCTTTGCAGCGATGGTAGGTATTCAGGAGAAACATATTGACCATTCCGGTTTATCCGCCGCGTGGCAGTGGATTAAGCAATGAGTGAGCATAGCGACCGAATTAATAGCTGGGTGAACTAGCTATGCGGAGCTGGTAGAGGGGAGGGGCAATCTTAAATTGCGTAGTTGATAACGCATCGAATATTTCCCTCAAATCCCTCTCTAGCCCCCTTCCAGACATGCCAAATTAGCGGGTTCGAAGCCTGAATGCTTCTGCCTCGAACTGTCTGCCGATATAGCATGAAATAAAGCGGCGTCTATGCGGTCTTTAAATGACAGAACCGCCCGACTTTGTTACCTTTTGGCACACAAACAACGGTCCCGGTCGCGTATCATCTTAAGCATGATTTGATGGGAGTCAAAATGCGTATTAAATTACATAACTTTCTGATATTGCTAGGTTTTATTCTTGTGGCTGGCGGCGCTCAGGCACAGCTTCATAAAACCGATCAAATCGAGGTTGAGCTAGTTTCGGAAACTAGTAATGTGGTTCCTGGCGAAACGCTATGGCTAGCTATCCGGCTGGACCCTATCGAACACTGGCATACTTACTGGAAATTTGGCGGCGATAGCGGCGAAGCGACTGAAGCGAACGGGTGGCAATTACCAATTGGCGCGAGTGTTGGCGATATCGTCTGGCCGATTCCCGAATGGACTCCTTTTCCTGGCAGTGACCTCGTTACGTTTACCTTTGAGCGCGAAGTATTCCTACCAATTCCTGTCACTGTTCCTGCTGACTACAGCGCTTCGAGTTTTTCTATCCATACAAATGTTGACTATCAGGTCTGTTACGAGATCTGTATACCGGGTTCAGCGACGTTTGATTTGTCGCTGCCTGTTGGTAGTAGCGCGCAGCTTAATGAGAAATGGCAGCAGGGTTTTGCCGAGTCGCGCGCAATGACTCCAGTGCCGGCTGAACAGCACAGCCTGCAGGCCAGTTTCAACAGCTTCGATGGCAAGTTCAATGTCATGATCGAGGCAGAAGAAAAGTTATTCGATAGTGTCGATGAGGTTTGGTTCTTCCCAGAGCAGCGCCGCATCATGAAGTACGCTCCCTATCGCAAAATCATGAAAGACGGCAATCGCCTGCAGATTTCTACAGAGCAGCACCGTCGTTTCGATGCCGATCTTACACAGCTCGATGGACTACTCGCCTACATCGACGATGATGGGCAGTGGCACGGTTACGACATCAAGCCGCGATACACGAACGTGGCTTGGGATCATAGCATTGAAGTAGAGCTCATCTCGGAGACCACAAACATAGTGCCGGGTGAGACAATGTGGCTAGGATTGCGGCTGCAACCTGCCGAGCACTGGCACACCTATTGGAAGATGGGTGGCGATAGCGGCGAGCCTACTAGTGCGAATGAATGGGTGGCGCCCGAGGGAACGAATATCGGCGAGTTGCTGTGGCCGGCTCCGCATTGGCTTCCGTTCTACGACACCGATTTGGTTAACTTCGCCTACGAGGAAGAAGTGCTGCATCCCATTGCAGTCACTATTCCAGCAGACTACCAAGGTGATACGGTCGAGCTATCTACCTTGGCTTTCTGGAACGTCTGCGAGCAGATCTGTATTCCTGGAGAGCAGCGGCTCAGTATCACGCTGCCAGTTGCGCAATCTCCGGAGCTAGACGCTGGTAATGCGCAGATCTTTGCGACTGCTAGAGAGCAGTTCCCAATAATTGACCATGACATCAAATCGCTCATCGCCGTTGCCGGTGAGCGGGTGAGTCTTGGTTTCGAGGCGCCAGATGCAATTTTTTCTGGCTACACTGATGCGTTTTTCTTCCCCGAGCAGCGCCGCATTATCAAGCCAGGCCCGTTAAGAGATGTCAGCATTCAAGGAAATCTGCTGCAGATCACTCACCAACAGCCAAGACGCATGTTGGAAGACCTTACCGAAGTTTATGGAGTTCTTGTCCTAGAGAACGAACAAGGAGAGCGCACTGCCTATGATTTCCAGAACCCAACAGCGGATGCGAATCTAACAACTATACTGCCTCTTGCCGCTGCGGCTAATTCAGGCAGCGATGGGGGGGCAGGCGGCGGGCTCTTACTGTATATATTGTTCGCACTCATGGGCGGCTTCATACTGAACTTAATGCCCTGCGTGTTTCCTGTGCTCTCAATGAAGGCRCTTAGCTTCGCTAAGAATGCRGGYGAATCTGTGCACAAACAGCGCATGGACGGCCTCGCTTACACCGCTGGCGTGGTTGCRACTTTCGTGGCCTTAGCAACAGTTCTTATCGTCTTACGTGCCGGTGGGGAGCGCATTGGCTGGGCGTTCCAGTTCCAGCAGCCTTGGTTTCTCGCGTTTATCGTGTATGTGTTCTTCATGATGGCGCTCAGTCTTTCGGGYGTCTTCGAGATCGGTGTGGGCCTCATGGGTGCCGGTGGCAACCTAACGCAGAAGAAAGGTTACAAGGGTTCGTTCTTCACAGGTGTATTAGCAACGACTGTGGCAACACCTTGCACTGCACCTTTTATGGGCCCCGCACTTGGTTTTGCGCTCACCCAGTCTTGGGGWGTTGCCATGTTGGTATTCGTAGCCTTGGGCCTWGGSATGGCGTCACCGATTCTTGTGCTCTCCTACATGCCGGCTCTTACCAAGTACATGCCTAAACCAGGTGCGTGGATGGTGACATTCAAGCAGTTCATGGCATTCCCTCTGTATGCAGCAGCCCTGTTCTTCCTCTGGGTATTGGGTACGCAAGTAGGGGTCATGGGTATGTCGATGGTGCTTGGCGTGTGTATCTTGCTCGCCTTCGCCGCGTGGATGTATC
>JAESUV010000007.1 GCA_016762975.1 Gammaproteobacteria bacterium
AAAAATACTATCCAAACACAACGTTGATCACTGGCCTTGATATTATCTTCTTCTGGGTTGCACGGATGATGATGTCAGGCATTCACTTTATGGGTGAAGTGCCGTTTAAAAATATCTACATTCATGCGCTCGTCCGTGACGAAACGGGTGCGAAAATGTCCAAATCCAAGGGCAATGTGATTGACCCTCTGGAATATATCGAGAAATACGGTGCAGATGCGCTTTAGCATCAATTCCATTGGCAAAGCGAGATCTGCTCGTGCCGTGCAAACTGATCCGAACACTCCCAGAATCAATAACGATGGAAAAAACGCTATCAAAGGTATGCAGTTTCGTCCTGTCTTTATCAGGGGCAAGTTCCGTAAAATTCGAAATGTGACGATGCAATACTCATCCCCACCGTATTAATAGCGCCAGAATTGGTTTCAGCAAGTTGCAATACCAATTCGATGTCCGCTGTTGGCYGTAAGCGGCCACCTGCCCTTCCCSNCAGAATTTCAGTTCCGCAGAATTTCACCCCRCYCCACTTCGGTCGGGAAAGCTGCCCTCGAATCAGTTTCGGTTTTRGTTCGGTGTTCGGTCARTGAAACCCGTTTAGATTCTTCCACTTGCCAAGTTCGGTGAACAATCTGACCCCAAGCAAGTTCGGAAGAGGTTCGGTTTCGGTCAGGCTCAGATGTTCGGAAAAAGAAAACTCGTTACGACTCTTCGGCTTACCCAGAGAAACTACGACCGGTTGCACTGCCTCATAATCCGTTTGTCCGGGGTTCGAGTCCCTGTGGGCCCACCATTTTCTCTATATAAATCAATTAGCTACAGAATATATACGTTCTGATAGCGCTTTTTTTTGCTTGCACACTGCTTACACACTTTCTTTTGGTGGTTGCACACCTTTACTCGTGTAACCACGCTGCATAACTTAACCCTATCAGCACATGTTCAGGGCTCATGAAACGAGCAACCGTTTGCCCCCAAGGCTCTTCCTTGGCCTCATGAACAAATAATTGCCCTTTTGACTTAAGCTCTTCTACTGCTAATGCAACTTCTTCTGGGCTACCGAATTCAAACTCGATTGTTGATGTTGGCTCTGGAAATTCCTTTGGCCATTCGTCCGTTCCAAAGCACGATTTCGCAGCCATCGAAAGAGGCCAAACACCAAAGTGATTACTACCGGGAAACCTATCAACGAACAAATATTCTTCTTGTGCCTCTAAAGGTAAACCAAGTGTATCTTTGTATAGCAGAGCACTCGCCTTGGGATCTTTTGTGATAGTTGCAAAACCAGCGATTGATTGAATATTCATAGTTTCTCTCCAGAACTGAAATCAGCTTTCTAGTAGTAAATGAATTCGGCTGGAACAACTGAGGAGATAACGAATAGGCGCAACCTCCCCAAGCGCAAAGCAGCCGGGATAGGTCGCGGGTCTAGCAAGACTGCTAAACTGAGTTTCCAGAGGAAGGAAACGGGCGGACTAACCGATACCGCCCTGTCATTTTCGACAAGAATAACTCTAGTCTAAAGCTGGATGCATAGCAATGCCACCGAACGCCCCTTCTGGAAGCTCACTTGCACACCCTGCCCCTGTTAGGCTTCGGATTATAGCGGATTGAACATGCTCAAAGCCGGAAGCGTTCGCACACAAATTGTGTAGCAAGTAAGGAATCGGTAGCTCCTGTATATCTTTGCTTTAGTCTTTAAGCGAATTACCACACAATGGGATTTAACTTGTTAGTACCCTACGTGGGACTGCTCCTATTATTAATGGCGTTATGCTTCTAGGTCTGCGTTTGGATGATTATTCTACTAAATTGCTTTTTGGCGGTAGTGGGAGTTGTCGGTATAGCTTGGTACACAATTTCCTCCACTGAGCTCTGGCTAATACTAGGTTACTTTGTAACGCTGTGCGCCGTCGGGTCGGTATCTGCGACTGCATGTTATTTTCGAGGCCGCTCATTATTGTTGTTGGCAGGTGGGTTGAACGGCGTGACTATCGGCCTACTTGTCGCGTTACAGGTTGCAGCCATTGTGCTATCTCTAGGGTCTGGAGTAGCCGCAATGGCTTTCGTAGCCGTCCCGCTCGCGATAAACGTGATTTCGCTGGGGTGGATCATTGCTGAGGTTGAGGGCTAAGGTACGGAGGGTATTGACAAATTAATCTCTCAAATCGAGAAATATCCCGACTAGGCATTCTTATATTGCCACTGCCTTTTCCCAAGTCGCAAAGGCGCGCAGCCGAAAATATCGGTAGTTCTTCGCTGATACTAGGTGACGCCCCAGATTTATTTAAATGAGAAACCCGCTCCGAAAAATAAATCTGTCCCCATTTATTCCAGCTGCTATGAATATGTGCTGGGTGAATTAAAAGCGTGGAATGTCCGTTTGAACGAACATTATTGGAGTGGGGTATTGGCTTCGATGAATCTCGAGCAAGACTCGGTGGCACTTGTACATTCTTGATCGGTTCATGCGCCAAAGTCTGACAGATTGAGAACTAACTTGTCAGCACCTTAACTTGTCAGTACCCCGTCAATACCTATCGGTCAACTATGTAGGTTAGATAACCAGTAAACATTTCTTCGCCGCTATCGAACCCCCACTGAACTTCTTCCCTAAAGTTGGGGTTAAAGGGATTAGATAGAGAATTATCGAAGACTCCCGATACATTCACCACCGAGCCCGGCTCAAGAGCGCGCGGCGTTTCCAGCCAGTAGTGCGGTTGCCAGCCGTAATTGTAAGCAGGAACACTGATTAGGGTCTGCGAGTCACCGTTTGGCGGAATCAAATCGAACTTCATGGCCTTGCCACGTTGGTTCATGCGCGGCCTAACGGCAAGCAGCGTCGACTTCTCTGTGAATTTGTAGCTCGCCAGAATTGTCTGATCTGGGTCGTTAGAAGACAGGGTGAACTCGGCGGAAACGGGCCGAGTAACTATTTCCTTCGACGGCGCAGTGTCATGAAAATAAAGCCCGATGGTGGTGGAGTCCCGGAGAATCCGGCCGTGTGAGTAGTAATGAAATTGAAGAGCCAACTTGTGACCGGCGGGAATCAGGACGCCGCTGTCCTCGGGGAATACTGTGGCCGGATTCTCGCCTGGAATAAAACTGCCAAGGAAGCGCCTCTTGGATGTTCGCGCCTGTCGTTCTTCGCCCCAGAAATCACTTTCTGGCGCCACTACAAATGCCGACAGATTGTGAATGACTCGCTCTTCTCCTGGTGCAAATTGAAACGCCCTAACCCATTTGTCTTCATTAAAGGGTAACTCTAGTTCTAAGTACATGTAATCCAGAATACCAACAGCGGGTATCTCATTCTGAGGAGTATCTATTGTGAAGTCGGGCTCTCCCAGTTGCCACTCAAAGGTTTTTCCCAAAGGGATTTCTGAAAGAGGGTCACTTGCCCCGTCTCCACGAGGCACACCGGCTTGCATCCAACGCATGAGCTTTTTTCGCTTCTCGGCCGAGAGAAAATGCGCATTGGGAGTAGCATCATAGGCTGGATCAACCTGCATCGGCGGCATGCGTTTATTCATAATCACCTCCCTGACCATGGGCGACCAGCCGGCCAAGGAGTAGTAACCATCGAACGGGAATGGACCTGCACCATCCTCACGGTGACAAATAGCGCAATGCTCTACGATGATAGGTGCTATCTCAGTCGAGTAATCCGGCGCGGCGCTTGAGTCGCTCTCATAACTAATCAAGCAGCCTTCGAACGCTAAGTTAGTGGTCTCAGTCGATGTACCGGCAAGTATTGCCTCTATATTTTCTAGCAATGCTGGACCCGCACCTCCACGATAGTGCAGTGACAACCGCTGCGGATTGAATACCAACACCTCACCTGACTGACTAAACTGAAGGTTTTCAGCCACCAGTTTTAGCTCATCGGCCAAGACAGGAAAAGACAAATCCCAGGCGCTTTCGGTGGTGCGGTCTTGCGCGTTTATATCCAGCGCGAGAAACTGCACGCGCTCACCATATTGTGGTTGTATGTCGGCAAGCATGCCCGCCGCCTCCCGCGCAGAAGGGCAGCTATTGTCATAGGCCAGAAGTACAACGGCATCAAGTTGTTGATAGCGACTAAGTTGATGAAACTCGCCTTGCTCATCTAACAATGCAAAGTCGCCCACTCTCTCGGCCGCAGCATAGGCTGGTGTGCCGGCCAGCCCCATCGCTAAGCCACACAAAATAATCCTCAGCGAGCCAAGTAACTTACTGTTCATAGTCCATCTCCGCTGATGCTGACATGTGGATTCTCCGACTGCTCCCGAGACCAATTGCGGTCGGACCAAGTGAGTCCGCCACGGGCTGGGCCACCAGCGTTATAGATGCCTCCACGCAGCACATACAGAAGATATTTCATATCATCATCGGAGATGTTTGTGTCCTTGCTCGTGTAGGCGGCAACGAATTCTGTAATTTTCTGTGGCCGATCTTCGATTTGGGGATAAGCCAATACATCGCCAATCACCACCTTGAGAGATTCCAGATTATCCAAAATATACGCCGCATCTGGGTACTTCTCATAGAACGTGGGCGCTATCACCGGACTGGTTGGAATATCACTAGGCAGCGCGACAAAACCGCTGTGCTGCCTGATAAGCTTTTCGTTATACAACTTAGTCAATCGCTCGATATCTTCTTCCAATTGCTCTTCGCTAGTGGCCGTTATAACAATCTCCAACAGGCCGATTTTCAACCACTGCGATGCCCAAGTCAGCCCGGCGAATTGCGGAAAGCCCACCGGATACGCATAGGCATAGGGGTGATCGGAGAGCAAAGTGTCAGACTTAGGTCGGGAAGCAACTGAATGCGCATCGTCACTAAGATAACTCTGTACGGCCTGGGCTACTGCCGCGCTTTTATCCTCAACCGCGGGGTTTAGATGAATCTCAATAAGCTCCTCTACGAACTCACGTCCTCGTTGCAGTGTCTGCAGAGCGACCGGAGGCAGATCAGCAATCTGAGCCAGCAGTGGGCGAACTTGATCCGCGTCGTGCTCTCCGTAAACTACGCCAAGCAGCCCAGGTGTTACTCGACTCTCGAATACGCGATGTGGTCCCAGAAGAGACAAGTGATTTCCGGCTGAATGGTAGTGGGAAATTGCCGCTTCTTCCAGTTCAACCAACTTATCGAGTAGCATCCGCTGCCCAATAGCAGCCAATGGCGTTTCATTGGTAAGAACAATCTCCTCATAAGCCCTAGCTTGGAGAACATCATGGGCGAGCAGCAATTGCTGTAGCTGCGGATATTTTTTTGCCAGCATTGAGGGTTCAGCGGCTATCGCAGTAGCAATAAAGGAAAAGGCTGCCACACCTAACACTAATGGTCGGGTGAGGGAGCGAATTAAAACAAGGCGTCTAATAAAATTCATTAATTTTTCCTTAATTATACCGAGTTCATTTGACTTCGACGCTCTAGCTACAACGACCCAGATTTAAGGCTTGAGCGTAGCAAATGCAACATCACCATACTTGATCTTAGTCAATCTGATAGCGCTACGTTGCATAGTGCGACCTTCTGTCGCACCTCGACAGCTGGATAAATGGGGTCAGAGTAAAAATACAGTGGTTTACTTGGGCGGTCTGCCCCGCCTTAACGGCCTGACAGGCCTACCTGTGAGCACTTCAACCGGTATTGAGGGGATTTAGAACTAGGACTTTCGGAGTGTCTGCTTCGGGTTTAGTTCGGTGTTCGGCCACTGAAACCCGTTTGAATTCTTCCACTTACAGAATCAGAAATCCCTCAGTTCCACTGCCTCATAATCCGTTTGTCCGGGGTTCGAGTCTCTGTGGGATCACCATTTTCTCTATTTAAATCAATGTGCTACAGAATTTAATCGTTCTGATAGCGCATTTTTTTTGCTTGCACACTGCTTACACACTTCTTTTTGATGGTTGCACACTTTTTATTAGGTAATTTGTTCGTACACTTATTGTGTCTAAAGGAGCGCGGCAGACTCTATTAGACGCCCTTCTTCCCAAACTTCGCTAATACAGCAGTATACGCGCACCAACCTTTCTTCTATTGCTTAGAAACAATCTAGTGCTGTCTGCATTAGTGATAGATTCGATTGTCCGTTGAACGGACATTGTTGGAAGGTTACTGACCAATAGTGGAATCGCATTAACGACTGCTTTCAATCTAAAAGCAGACATAATATCGTGGCTTAGTGTGACAAGGGCAAGAGGCAGGAGTCGACCCATAGCGGACGGATTAGAATGTCCTATAAGACCAAATATTAATCCTAAATGTGTCGATAAATTAAACTATATGGATACTACTGATAGGTTTTTAGACTAAACATAGCCCTTGAGTTATACCACTAACAGAACAGGGGAGACCAACTGGCCTCCCCTGTTCTGTTTCAACAATGATCAACTCTTTACGATTCGTTCATTAGCTCTTGCAACTAATTAGAATCTTCCTCCTCGAAAGAAAACTGTACCCTCGTTGAACATCTCTGCGATTTTCTCTGGACTAAGCGCGTAGTTATAAAGAAC
The DNA here is from genome assembly GCA_016762975.1 of Gammaproteobacteria bacterium. Taxonomy (GTDB): domain Bacteria; phylum Pseudomonadota; class Gammaproteobacteria; order Pseudomonadales; family Pseudohongiellaceae; genus UBA9145. The sequence continues at coordinate 6,501 of JAESUV010000007.1, forward strand.
AAACTCATCCACCGAACCTTGTAGCTGACCAAGGCCTGTTATCCCTGACTCGATTACACGATGTCCAATTTCCGCACCCAACTCCCATTCCCCTGCAAGTGGGATGTCTAGTATGCCTTCTCTGCGATGGATTTCGATACCGTCAAGATAGACAAGTGCTATACCGGTATCTCTACTATAGGTGTACGTGTAGTGATGCCAAACCTCAGGCGAGATAGGAGCTGCCGTAACGACTCCAGGCATTGGCCAGTAATCACTAGATTGGCTTGCCGTATAGATGGATCCAGCAGGGTCTCCCCAAAGGTAGAGAGCTCTTTCTGCGGCGCCATTGTCATTATTGATGTCCCAAGCGTTAAAAAGCATATGAAAAAGATTGGTGACAGACGAAGTTTTCAAGTCTAGTTTTGCCCAGATTCCGATGGTGAATCCGTCTACTGGTATATCTTGCGAGCGGAAGGACTCTCCGTTCAGATTTATGTAACTTGGATTGCCATCTATTCTCGCTCCATCGCCATGGACGCCCGTTGTACTGGTTACGTTCCCGACCAATTCTCCGTCGTAGCCATTCTTGCTGCCGTCTGGGTACACGCCATCAACCAACTCGTCAAAAGAGTAGTAAACCAGCAATCTGTCTGCGCCTATTTGCTTGTCACTTGCTATTAGCGGTAGCGATTCGCCGTGTTCTGGCTGCGGGTCTGAAGCCAGCACGGGTGCAGTATCGATAGTTCCATCGGCTCGATTTGGATAGGATCGGATATTTACCTTAGGAATTGCATCTGAGCTTCCCCACCAGTTCCCAACGGCTTGCACGTGAGTATCTTCATTAATCAGGATGTCGACACCGTTATTAAAAAATCGATTGTTTCCTGGATCAGCTGCCGTTCCCAGATCTATTGACAGCGATTCACGCCCGAGATTAGTATTTCCTACAATTATTCCTTCACGGACGTGGTAGATAGATGAATTTCTGACTTTGATTTCCTGGTGCGGAAATCCATCTAAAGTTGGCATTCTAATACCATTCCAGGTTGTATTTCGAATGATGACATTGTCCAGCGAATGGGATATATGACTGGGCACTGTGCCAAAGGCTTCCTGATAAGAATAGATGATTCCTTCGCTGCCTCCGTCAATTATTGAGTTCGTAATATTGGTAACCAGAGATCCTGTTCCACCTAGATGGATAAGCTCGAGATTATTTTCATGAACAAGCGTGGACCCCTTTTCTACGAGTAAATTATCAAAGTTCAGAACCACGTTACTGTCGCCGAATGAGAAGCCGGCTATATGACCCCATAAGTTTTCTAGAAAGTGAGCGTTTGATAAGTTGACTGTCATATCGCCACCTTCTGCAACGTAAGCGAATCCGTGAAAATTGAATAGACCCTCTACTGCGCCTTGGATCAGAACTTCGTTGATATTTAACACTGAATCTTCACCAAAGCTGTAGAACGAAATGCCCGCTCCTTTTGGCTTTGTTATCTCGATATGATCAATTGTATTCTCGGAGTTGACGCCCGCATACACGCCGATTCCAGAATAAAAGAATCCTATTTCGCCTTCTTGAGTAAGAAATTGCAGCCCGAATCCATAGGCAATATTGTCGAACTTTGAATGATGAATGTGATTGCCACTGGTCTCGTTGATTAAGACAGCAAAACCATAGGTGTCTGTTACCAGGACGTTAGCTACTTCGTTATCGCCAGACAGAGTAATTGCAGAGCTAAAATAGCCTTCTCTACTATCTATTATCTGTGCAACTGCAGCCTTGTCATTGGCTGTTAGAACGTCCGGTCCCAATCCTATTAGCTTCTGACCTACTTGCAGGGTAATTCCCCCGTTTAGGGCTGTCTTTGACTGCTTGATATAGATAACGTCACCTGGTGCTGAAGCTGCCTCGACATCAGATAAGAGCCCGAAGGGGCGTTTTATAGAGCCATCACCTCCCGTTACGCCGCCCTTTACATAAATGTCATCTGCGAATGATAGTGACGAGCCAAATAGGCTTGCCACAGTGAAGACCCAAACAAATCTAAGTATTCTGCTCATAATCTGTTCCCTTAATTTTGTACCATTTTGTTGCTTGGCTAGACTTGTACTTCGGATGCGGATATTCGAGTTGATAAGATATATATACTGATAGTGCCAGCTTAAATGGCGGTTTCAGCATGCCCATTGGCTCTATGCTCATCCACTGTGCTACCTGAACTACAAATTACTGCTTGAGATTAAGCCTTCGTGCTCGAAATTCCCTGTTGTATTTGTTAAGGTTTCTTATGTTTATATTAAGGCAGAATTTTAAATGCGAGTTGAATCAATAGGTTAAACAGAACCAATCTGATGCGCTCTACTCGAGGAGTCAGGTAATCCCTACTACTGAGCACAGCTTCAATCTACTTGATTGCACAGTGTTTCCGAACCGGAATGTAATTGCGGGTCCATGCGGTGAGCAACATATCGAGCCCAAGGCGATGCGGGTGCTGTTATTGCTGGTCGAACAGCCGAACATTGTCATAAGCCGTCAGTATCTGCTCGATAGTGTGTGGCCGGAAACCTACTCTGGCGAGGAGGCACTTACGCGGTGTATTTCCTTGCTGCGTGCTAATTTGGGAGAAAATAGACAGGCTCGGCGTTTTATCGAGACTGTGTCCAAATCTGGCTATCGACTCATAGCGCCTGTGGTAGCCTCTACCTCAACAGCACAAACGCGCAGCAGTGCGGGCACGAATCGTACACTCGTCTATACAGCTTTCTCGCTGGTGTTGCTGGCGGCAGGATTTCAGGTAGCCGCTCGGTTTTTTCTTCCCGGACAGCAGGCCGCAAATCAAGCCAGTTTCGAAACACGCTCCTCACAAAATTTTCCAGTCGTGCGCTTTACTATTTCGGTGGGAGAAGAGGCTGAACTCTTTCTGGGAGGGGTTCAAGACACCACATATGGACGACCGGATTCCCCATCGCTGGCGATATCTAATGACGGCAATCTGCTGGTTTATTCCGGCTGGAAAGACGGGCCAGATAAAGACGCTTCGCAGCTGTATGTGCGGCGACTGGACGAGGAAAGAGCCGAACCCATAGCAGGAACAGAAGGCGGACAAGGCCCTTTCTTATCGCCGGACGACGAGTGGGTAGGCTTCTTCGCCGGGAAAGGGCTGCATAGAGTCCCACTGGGTGGTGGTAATGTTGAGACCATCGTTGCTGACGTTAGTCAGCGGGGATTTTCTGCGAGCTGGGGCGATGATGGAACCATTGTCTACACCGATGACTTCAGCCTGTATCAGGTGGCGGCAAGCGGCGGCAATAGGACGTTGATACTTGATCCGCGTGGTGAAACCCAGGCGTCTGAATACACGCAGCCACATCTTTTTCCGGGTAGTAAACTGTTGCTGTTGGCTGCAAGATCTAGAACGCGAAATCCAGAACTGGCTGAAATTATTGCGCTGAACCTCGCTACGGGAACTCAGACACCGTTGTTGATTAACGCGATGAATCCGATCTACGTGGCTGCGACCAGACATCTGCTGTTTATGCGACAAGGAACGCTAATGGCCGTCGGCTTCGATGCGGATCTGATGACCATAGAAGGTGAACCTGTTATCGTCCAGGAAGACGTTCTGCAGGCTCTTGATATGCCAAATGTAGCCAATAACACTGGCACTGCGGCTCTAGGCATTTCTGCTACTGGACACCTCATCTACGCCAAGGGTGGTGTTTTTAAAAAGCATCCTGAAGTGATAATGCGGGTACCAGTGGATGGCGAAGCGCAGCCGTTCTCCTCGATTCCGCCTGCACCTGTTATACACCCTCGACTATCTCCCGATGGTAGTCGCCTCGCCTTCATTGAGCCCACTGGTATCGGAGGAAATCTATTGGTGCACAATTTGGAGAACGATGTCACACAGTTGCTCAGCACAGGACCCTTCAGGAATGCAGCTCCGGTGTGGAGCCCGGATGGGAATTCAATCGCGTTTTCTTCCAACAGAACTGGCGGTTTTTTCAATATTTATAGCATTGCCGCAGACGGTAGCGATAAGAATCCACAACGGCTGGCACCTTCAGCCCGAGAGCAAACTACGCTTTCCTGGTCGGTCGACGGCACCATCGCCTACTTTGAGGCTAATGACATCTGGATTATTCCACCAGGAGAGGAGCCCAAGCCGTTCTTTACCTCAGATGCGCGGGAGTTATATGCAAGCTTTTCACCCAATGGCGAGTGGCTTGCCTACAGCGCCTATAGTTCCATTGAACGGGAATCGATTGGAGTTTACGTGCGACCTTATCCGGGGCCAGGCGCTGCGATTTTGGTTTCCGGTGATCGTGGCTTAGCTCCGACCTGGTCTCCCGACGGTTCGCAGCTCTATTTTAGACAGGAAGGTCGAATGATGGTGGTCGATATGATCGCTGACAGCCCACCCCGCGCCCGGGTACTGATAGATGAGTGGCGCTACGAACCGACCACTCCAGCGAGAAATTATGACGTGCTTCCGGATGGTTCCTTCATTGCCGTTGTGATGGCGGACAGGGTTAGCGCTTCACCAGCAGATCAGCTGAGCACCCGCCTTCAGAACGTGGTTACAGAATTTAATGTCGTCTTGAATTTTGCTCAGGAACTACGGCAGCGGATGGTGAATTGAATTGAGAGGCGATTCCAATTCGCTCAGTTAAAAAATTATGAGCAGAATAATTATTATTCGAGTCGGGAGTGTCTACTCCAGCCAATAGCGGTCATAAACGCCCGCAACAAAGGAGTGCGCTTTAGCACATCCTACTTTGATTTTTTCTAATGTTTCGTATACACGGAATTCCAGTAATTAGGATCACTAAATTTGCTCTTGAACATGAGCTGATAAAATTTCATTGGCTGGTATCAATAAAATCAAGCGTTGAAGTATGTTGCCTATTTGGTTTTTCAGTAGCCGTAAATCTTCAACAAGTGTCTCATTACCTTCCAATTCGGCCAAGAGTCTATCTTTTGCTTGTTGATCTAACGGTTGTCTACCAGCATTAATATGTAGTGGCCAAATTAACTATGCCACTACAACTGAAGTATTTGAATTAATGTGAATTAATGGGGACAGAATTAATGGGGACAGATTTATTTAAATGAGAAACCCGCTCCGAAAAATAAATCTGTCCCCATTTATTAACATTGTTGGAGTGGGGTATTGGCTTCGATGAATCTCGAGCAAAACTCGGTGGCGCTTGTACATTTTTGATCGGTTCATGCACCAAAGTCTGACAGATTGAGAACTAACTTGTCAGCACAGAACGGATAGACTTAAGCTGGGATAGCATTTATTCTTCTTATTACTCTGAATCCAATGCTGCCGTCGAATTGGCCAATGGTTGCCCGTATAGGGGAAAGACTCTTACATGAAACAACTGAAGAAAATCGGCGCTGTGCTTATTGCACTTATTGCGATTGTAAGTTTGTCGTCGCATCTCTACATAGATTACCGGACAGCAGTCGCTCAGAGGCAACTTCAATCATCTTTCACAAGAGAGAATTTCTCTCCCAAAGAAATTCGGCAAGACATTGCTCATCTCCGATCTCTGTTGGAGAATGTGCATCCGCAGGCAATTCCCTCTTTCCCACTTGGTGATCCGGGAACAGCACTAACGGAGTTGGCAATAACAATCGACCATTCACTCACGAAGCTCGCCTTCTATCGAGTAATTGCTCCTGTTGGCAACCTGTTAAATGATGAGCATACGATGGTGTTTCCGTCAGAAATTGACTCGCAGGGTATTTATGACTCAGAAGTCAGGCTTTTCCCTTTTGATATTCAATTTGTGGACAAGAGGTTATTCGTCGCGAGAAATGTGTCGGGCCAAACCAGCATACAACCCGGCATGGAGATTCTTTCTATTAATGGTATATCAGTAGAAGAGTTGCGCATATCCATGAGTAGATACTACTCGGGGACACGAGACGAACAGAAGCTGTTCTACGTGCAGGAAAATTTCAGAGAAGCGCTCTATTTCGTTTTTGGTTTTGGCGAAAGTTTTGAATTGAATGTTCGCGGTGCGGAACCCAGTGATATCAAGAGTTACACGGTTACGGGGAATAAATTCTCCAAGCCGGAATTGCAGGAATTTCATTACGAAGTAGTTGGCACCGATACCATCCTTTTTACCTACAATGCGTTCGGGGACAAGGAGGGCACATTTACAGATTTCTTGCAGGAAATGTTCACTGTTGCCCAACAAAGCAATATCCAGCATCTCATTATTGATATCCGTAGTAACCAAGGCGGTGCGACCGCATACGGTGATGAAATCATCGCTTATCTAGTTGCCGAGCCCTTCACGCAAATGTCACGCGCAGACGTCACTATCAGTGAAGACGTTAAAAACAATTTTATCAGTAATGTGCCCGCATTCATTAGGTGGTTTCCCATTCAGTATTTCCATCCATTGTTAAAACCCCTTTGGAGGGGCGAAGTTGGGGAAATAGCCAGCATGTCGTTTGACCCCATCGTGCCTGAACACAACAAGCTACGCTTTACTGGTGATGTTTATGTTCTTCTGGGTCCGGGCGCGATGTCCAGCGCTAGCCTGTTTGCAGCGACAATAAAGGAATACGAAGCGGGCACGTTGATCGGCGAGGCAGCAGGTGGGTACGCTACGCTGTACGGCAACGTTATTAATGCTTATCTTCCCAACTCAGGACTGAAAGTCTGGATGCCCACGAGCGTAATTTATGGCAACGGAACGGGCCCCATAGTGCCTGACTATATAGTTACGCAAACCGTGACTGATTTGCTTGAAGGAAGGGATACGGTACTGGAATTTTGCCAGGACCTTTCGCGGTCTGAATAGACGGTATTGACAAGTTAACTACCTATGTCGAATAAAACTCCAAGCAGACCTTTCTATATCGCCACCACCTTTTCCCAAGACGCTATGTAACGCTGCCGAATAGGGCAAAATTCAACATGATACTGAATGCTCAAGGCCGGAAGCGCTCGATGCATAGAACATATGGAAATCATATTAGCTAAGGATGTTTCGATTGATGAGCTAGCCGCCGCGTGTTTATAAACAAACTATAGAGAGAAGGTATTGATAAGTTAACTGCCTAAATCGAGAAAAAGTTCAATTAGACATTCCTATATCGCCGCTACCTCTCCCCAAGCTGCAAAGGCACGCATGCGGAAATATCGATAATTCTCTGCCGATACCAAGATTGAACAAGTTATAAACCGCTGCATGCGCACCCAAGAAACGCTGTGCCTGCTGCATTGATTTAAACTTACGCATGCCCCGCTCTCTCACTCGCGTTGGCTCATGCGAAAGCTCTGCGCGATTGTTGGCATATTGCGATGTATCGTGAATTGTCTCTAGAATCAGTTCTCTGTGAGCTACGTTATAGCTTCGCAATTTGTCCGTGACAATCTTGCGTGGTTCGCCGCGGTATTTACGCAACAGCCGCCTAAAGAAGCGCTTTGCAGCCCCTCCATCTCGTCGCTTCTGCAAGAATACATCAACAACCTCACCATCCTGATCCACAGCACGCCATAGGTAATGCTTTCCCTGTATATTAATGAACACCTCATCAATGAAGAAAGTGTCGCCGTAGCCCTGATGTTTCCTTCTTAATCTTTGGGCATATTTCGAGCCAAATTTATTGCACCATAGCCGAATGGTTTCGTAGCTGACAGTGATGCCCCGCTCGGCCATCAAGTCTTCGACGTCACGATGACTCAAATTGAATCGGTGGTAAAGCCACACGGCGTATTGGATGATTTCAGGTGGAAATCGGTGGCGCTTGTATATTTTTGATTGGCTCATGCGCTTAATCCTGCCAGATTGGGGGTTAACTTGTCAGTACCCATTTTTTTGCTTGCACACAGCAAGCACACTTCTTTTTAGTAGTTGCACACTTTTTCTTGGGCTCTGTTCAAAACAGCCAACCACAACATCTATTCAATGAGATGCAAAGAAGCGTCTAACAAAGCGATGGTTATTCAATTTGATAGCCGTGGTACCTAGTGCTACACTTCCCCTATTAGGGAAGATGCTTGTGATTGCTTATAAAAACAAAGAATTCAGTAAATGGGCGAAGAAGGAAGGTCTAAGCGATGCCCTGCTATTAGCAGCTCTAGATGAAATGGAGCACGGCTTGGTGGAAGCCGACCTGGGAGGGAATGTATTTAAAAAGCGCGTTTCTTTAGGGCTAGGAAAGAGCGGTGGCGCTCGAACTTTACTAGCCTACAAGAAAGGTAATAGAGCCTTTTTCATATT
>JAESUV010000224.1 GCA_016762975.1 Gammaproteobacteria bacterium
GTTGAACCTCAATCGCCATCACTAATGCGAGATGAAGCTGTGTCACCATGCCCTTAGACAGTTCCTTAAAACGCTTATTCGAGGGAATGTCAGTGGTACTGAGAAATTTTTCTGCCTTCTTGCGCTCAAACTTAGGGTGCACAGCTTCTACATAATCGATTACCTGAGAAACCTTGAGCCACTTAGGCAGAATGCCCACATCGGCTATAAAGCAAACATCTTCCATTAGTTTGTGCCGAGAAATTCGCGGGTCACGACCCGCGACACTGAGTTCACCTTCAACATCGCAAAGTCCAGTTAGCGCTTTAAGTGTTGTCGTCTTGCCTGCGCCGTTAGGACCAATCAGTCCGCTGATTGCCCCCCTGGGAATAGTCAAATCTACTCCATCCAGCGCCACAAAGTTGCCGTAGTTCTTTCTCAGCGATTTGGCTTCGACGATGTTACTCATACTCTACCCCCAAAATTTTCGGTTTCTATGGATTCTTCTTGCTGCCAAGGAGTTCACCGACCTCCAAGCCCAACCTCTCAATACGCTTAGCAATTTTCGGCCATTCCTGTTCAAGAAATTTCTTCCTCTCTTTGGTGGATAATTTATCCTTCGCTCCTGGTAAGACATACATTCCAAGCCCCCGTTTTTTCTCAACCAACTCTTCGTCGACTAAAATTTGCATCGCTTTTGACACGGTAATCGGATTAATACGCTGTTCACTGGAAATCTGCCGCACCGACGGTAAAGCATCGCCCTCACAGAGCACGCCATCCATAATGAGCTCTACCAGCTTGTCTCTAAGCTGTATGTAGATAGGCTCCTTGTTGTTCCAATTGATTTCCACTTAGCGACTCCGCGTCATATAGTGTTATACATCACTATAACACCATATCAGCAAAGAACAAAAGAAAGTATTTAGAGGGATCAGGAAAGTGTTTGCTGATTGCTATGCGGGTATACAGGAGAGCAGCACAAGAAAGAAACCGAGAAGCCTAACTCTGCCGGCGCTCAAGAACTGTATCGCTGCTCAGTAGCTCTTGAATTTCTTGCTCACCAAAATCAAACTCGCGCAGGATCTGTTGCGTGTGCTCGCCGAACTTAGGTGGTTTGTGCCTAACCGAACCAGGGGTGCGGGATAGCTTAATAGGCGTACCGGTCATCTTGTACCAACCGTCTTCAATTATCATTTCGCGATGCTTGGTGTGAGCATGATCTACTACCTGCGCAGTATCGTGAATAGCACCCGCCGCTAGCCCTGCATTAGCAAGACGGTCAGCAATCTCACTGCCATCGATCTTCATCAGGCTAGACTCTATTTCTGCCTTTAAGTCATCACGGTTAGTTACGCGATCAATGTTATTTAGAAATCTCGCGTCTGAGATCAACTCCTCTCTGCCTAGCTCGACGCACATCTTTGCATAGGCACGATTGTTTCCTGCGCCAACAAAAATATCCACCGTCTTCGTACGAAATGTATCGTAGGGGCTAATATTCGGATGCGCGTTGCCGGTAGCTACCGGCACTTTGCCTGAGTATAAATAATTCGGAATGTGCGGGTGCATCAATGAAACGGCGCAGTCGTAGAGCGTCATATCCAGGTACTGCCCTTGCTGCGACTTTTCTCTTTCCGTCATCGCCATCAGAATGGCTACGGCCGAGTACAACCCTGTCCCCATATCCACCATAGCTAAACCAAGTCTCGTGGGGTTACTACCTGCCTCTCCGTTAATACTGAACCAGCCTGCCATAGCCTGAATAATCGCATCGTAGCCTGGGTGTCCACCCCATGGGCCGTCACTACCAAACCCACTAACCCTACAGTGTATTAGTCTGGGGAACTTTTCCTTTAGAGTATCTTCATAGCCAAGACCCCATTTTTCCATGGTACCCGGCTTGAAATTCTCGATGAGCACGTCGGCTTTTTCTAGCAGCCTTAACAGCACTGCCTGACCGTCGGGCTTCGAAAGGTCCAGCCCCATAGATCGCTTGTTTCGATTCACTCCCAGAAAATAGGCAGAATCCTCGTCAACAAAGGGAGGGCCCCAATCTCGAGTCTCGTCTCCACGAGGAGGCTCGATCTTGATTATTTCGGCACCATGATCACCCAACATCTGCGTACAGTAAGGCCCGCCCAACACTCTAGACAGATCGATGATTAATTTGCCCTTGAGGGCGCCATCATTGGAATTATTGAACACGTTGGATTCCTGATTATTTCTCTGACTATTTCTCTGACTATTTCTCTAAATAGGCTACAGAGTCGATTTGCTTAGTCGGAGAATGAGGATACGGCAGCGCCGGCGACGGTTCAAGCCCCGGAGTAGTGTCTGTGTGAAAGGTCGGCAGCACTCTAAACAGCTTCCACTAGCAGTTCACGGTTTAGCCCTTCTTTGTGAATCAGTASCWYRWRWCSCYRCAKMGCYTCKATCTGAATTTGTCTAACCCGCTCTCGCGTAAGACCCACTTCGACACCCACGTTCTCAAGCGTGTCGGTGTCAAAACCTCTCAACCCGAAACGCCGACAGATAATTTCCCGCTGTTTCTCGGAAAGTTGCTGCAGCCAGCACTCTATTCGAGCCCGCATCTCAGATGCTTGAGCATAGTTTCTAGGGTTCTGTTTTGTCTCTGCGCTGAGCATATCCACCACAGTAGTTTCTGAATCGGCGGCGGCAGGCGCATCCACACTGCTTAGACTCTCATTCAGGATCATCAATCGCTCGACATCCAACCGTGAACTACCCGTCAACTCGGCAATTTCGCGACTGCCCGCCTCTTGTCCCGTTTCCCTCACATAATCTCGCTGAACTCGAAGGAAGCCATTTAGCCGCTTAACAATATGTACCGGCAAGCGAATAGTTCTAGCCTGATTCATCAAACCACGCTCGACATTTTGTCGAATCCACCAGGTAGCATAAGTCGARAAACGAAATCCCTTTTCTGGATCGAATTTCTCCACAGCGTGTATCAATCCCAGATTACCCTCCTCTATAAGATCAAGCAGAGAGAGCCCTCGATTCAGGTAGCGTCGCGCGATTTTTACGACAAGGCGCAGATTGCTTTCAATCATCCGGCGTCTACTTGCACTGTCCCCCTTAAGCGCGCGTCGGGCATAGTAAACCTCTTCTTCTGCGGACAGCAGAGGCGTATGGCCAATTTCTTTAAGGTAGAGTCGAGTTACATCTAGGCCAGCATCAATCGATTTAGCAGCGATCCTTTGCGGTTTCTGAGAATCGGCAGTATTGAGCGCTAGTTTCTTATTATTCATGCAGAGGCTCCTTCTCTGTAGATAAATAATCTGGCGAACACATCCATTGTGTCGCATTGCCTACGTCGATCCAGGGCTCCCAGGTAACGGAGCTAGGCACGCGCGAAGATTACTTAACTAAAGTATAGAGTGCTTTGCGAAAAAGTCGAATCGAATAATTTGGCTAGTCTAAGATCGCGGGCAAGAAAAACTCGGCAACCATTATTGGCTTCTCGAAGAGATAGAAAAGACTGCGTCTTCCCCAAGAATTGTCTTCCATGGGAGTTATGTCTATACCGCTTCGAATCAAGTTAGGATGGCTGAACAGGTACTCGCCAAGCGGCTTTTCGTTCAGCTCTAACACGCGTTTGAGTGGCCCGGTTAGACTGAACTCTGGTATCAGCGTGTGCGCCAATACCCAGGGAGTATTATTACCTACTAGCACCACTTTGCGGGACCAGAATCTATGGCTGGCCGCTAAAGGCCCAAAACAGGAACGAACAGCTGGCATTGGATGCAGCAACCACTCCTCGTCGCGAACCTCAACACGAAAATCCCCGCCACTTTTCTGAATTAATAACTTGGTGAGCGAACCCGAGTCAAACAACCATCGCCGCCATGCAGCACTGGGAGGCGAGCGATGCTCACCCTCACTATGCCAGTCGAAATTTAAATCCGAGATATCCGGGACGGCAAGAGACGAATTTTTGGGTAATGAATTGGAATTTGCTTTTGACTGCAAGGGCATCAATTACCGAGAATGGCGGAAATGAATGCCCCGCACTACAGGATGCAGTGCGGGGCAGGTTTGCAATAAACTATCACTCTTTAGTAATACCTACCTTTAGTACAACTTACCAAAAGTAGAGCCTACTAGCGTAGTCGATAGCTCTGAACTGTGTTGATGATTACAGTCATCACACGTCGGTTATCGGCACGACCGGCGTCAGAGTCGTTACTGGCAATTGGCTGAGATTCACCAAAGCCACGAGACGATACACGACTTGCCTGTACGTTAAAGCGGTCAATCATTACCTGACGCACAGCGGCGACACGGCGGTCTGAAAGATCAATATTGTAGACTTCTGTACCACGGCTATCTGTGTGGCCTTCTAGCTCAATATCGATGTCTGGAAACTGCATCATGAAATCAACCACTTCCTTTATCTCAGAAAAGTATTCTGACTTGACCTCAGATCGATCGAAGTCGAAATTAACCATCAGCTCTACTCTCGCCATTTCTTCCATAGGAATCGGGCAGCCATCTGCGTCGACTGCGTAGTTGCTAGGCGTATCTGGGCAGTTGTCACGGCTATCTGGAACACCATCTTTATCGGCATCTGGTGCTGGCGCGGCTGCAGGACGTGCAGCWGGAGTTGCTGTCCGCGCTACTGCAGGGCGAGACTTATTGCCACCGAAACGGTAAACCAAGGCAGTATCAATGCCTATATCGGAATCTTCGTGATCACGYTCAAAGTACTGAAAAGAACGAATTGCAGTGCGCCAAGACCAGCTATCGGAAATTTTGTAGCTTAGTCCACCACCAATTTCCCACAGCGTGTCATTCTCACCACCAAAATTGCTATTACCTACACCGCCGACAACGAAAGTATCGAAAGCGCCAAGATTCACACCCAAATCGTAGATGAGGTCCAATTTGTAGTGATCAATGTCAATCTCTCTCCTAGCACCTGAAGGTCTAGTATCCAGATCAAAGGTACTCAGCTCAAAGCTCAGTCGATCGGTAAAATCGTAGCCGATTCCAAAAAAGTAGTTCACATCGTCTTTAAGACCAATCGTATCATCGAAATCCATCCATTGTAGCCCTGGTGCCACATAGAACTGACCTTCATCAGCTAGCGCAGCAGATGAGATAAGCCCTATCGAGACGAGTAATGCTGAAGACATTTTAGTACGTAAACTCATAGTAATTTCCACATTATTAATACAATGACTGGTTGAAAAATTTGAGCGCATTATAGTGATAATGATGCCCATATACAGAACTATCCTAGCATTTTTACCCTTACTTTCCTGATCTTCTTCAAGTGGGGTCTAGCCCTTAGGGCGCAGCAGCCTCTTAGCGATGAGGGGCATAGAAAGAGCTCAGGATATCGACCAGTCACAGCCCCCTATTTTAGACCACCATCAAGCAGTTAGAACTAGCCGGTGCCCTAGCATACACATACAATAAGCCCATACTACAACGGCCTCCCAGCAGTCGCTGATGACTGCCTCTGTGCAATCCAATGGCCAAACCAATGTTCATGTTTCAGGTATCTCAACTTGCAGAATTGGCGCTCTGAACTCAATCGGCTCTGCCTATTATTATCGCTGGCCGCCATCATCGGTTATGCCGTGGGTCATGTCAGCTGGGTTATGCTAATCAGCCTCTGTGTCTATTATCTATACAACCTCTATCAGCTGCGACGCTTCAACCTATGGCTGAACCGAGATTCTTCAGAGAGCGATTCCGAGCCCCCCGAAAGCTTTGGGCTCTGGGGTGATATATTCGATGGGATTTATCGCCTGCAGAAGCAAGAGCGACGCGCGAGCTCCTATTTAGCCAATATAATCGACAAGGCGCAGGAGTCTTCGGCCGCGCTGGAAATGGCCGTTGTCATGATCAATAAGCAGGGCAATCTCGATTGGTGGAATTTCGCGGCAGAGAAATTGCTCGGCCTGCAACACCCAAAGGACCGCAATCAATCCGTCACCAACCTCATTCGCAACCCCAGCTTCGCGGAGTATTTCCATAGCGAAAGCTATGATGAGACATTAAAAATAGAAGCGCCAGGGGAGAGCAATAAAATACTCGAGTTTCAGATAGCCTTATTTGGCGAGAACGAACGCCTAATGATTGTCCGCGACATTACACAACTACATCGCCTCGAGTCCATGCGCAAAGACTTCGTCGGTAACGTCTCTCACGAATTGGGAACCCCTATAACTGTCATAAAGGGGTACTTGGAAGCAATGCTCGACAATCTCGACGAGCTAGACGCGAAGTGGCATAAACCCATGCAACAGATGCAACAGCACTCTATGCGCATGGAAAATATAGTAAGGGACTTACTGGTGCTATCTAGCCTTGAGACGAAGGGGCTTACAAAGACACAGGATGTTATTGAACTGCCAAGCTTTTTTGCCGAAATCGAGAACGACACCCAGCAGATGTTCAAGGACAAGGCGCATACTTTCGAGCTAGTCTGCCCCCCTTCCCTCGTAATCGTCGGTAAGCGGAGTGAACTTTACAGTGCTATTTCCAATTTGGTTGTAAACGCGGCCAAATACACACCCGCCGGCGGACACATCATACTATCCGCTGAAATAGGGGCGGATTCCTTAAACATAGCAGTAGCAGACAATGGCATCGGCATTGAGAATCACCACCTCCCAAGACTCACAGAGCGGTTCTATCGAATCGATGAGAGTCGCTCTTCAGACACCGGCGGAACCGGCTTGGGATTGGCCATCGTGAAACACATTCTTGCTAGACACGAGGCCGAACTGGAAATAAAGAGCAATTACGGCGAGGGCAGTTGTTTCATTTGCAAGCTACCACTAAGTCGGGCAGCCTCTCAATCCGCCTTGGATAATCAGAGTCCAAACTCTAGCGGCAAGAAAGCGAAGCAGGCCTAATCTGATTCCAACACTTTCTCGGCAATATTTTCCAGCGAAGCGTGCCTGACATCCATCCCTTTGACCAAGTAGATGACGTGCTCAGAAATATTTTTTGCGTGATCGCCAATGCGCTCCAGCGCACGCAAGGCCCATAGCAAGTTCAGCATACGGCTAATACTTCTAGGGTCTTCCATCATATAAGTAATCAGGGATCGCATCGCGGAGCCATATTCGTTATCAACTACGAGGTCGTCGTGGGCAATTTCCAAGGCAGATTTCACGTCGTAGCGCGCGAAGGCGTCTAGTGTCAAATTGACCATCCTAGCCACCCGATCGCCTAGATGTCTGAATTCCACCATCCCTTCGTGATAGTCGCCTTCCTCGGCAAGCTTGATTGCCATGCGTGCAATCTTCGAGGATTCATCGCCTATTCTTTCTAAGTCACGGACAGTCTTGATGATAGTCAAGACTAAGCGCAAATCGCTGGCTGCTGGCTGCCGTCTTGCAAGAATTAGATTGCACTCTTCGTCAATCTTAATCTCCATGGCATCGATCACGTCTTCCTGCACCAAGACATCGGCGGCAATGCTGGTATCCGCAGAGATCATCGAGACGAGAGCATCCGCCAGCTGCTGCTCAACAGCACCGCCCATCTCTAGCAATTGGTTCTTGACGTCTTCCAACTCAGAATTAAACTGCTTGGAAATATGATCGCCGTGACTTTCGACTTGAGGGTTCATCGTAAATTCCTGTCCATAATGATTTGTCCATCCTAACCGTAGCGGCCAGTAATATAGTCTTCTGTTTGTTTTTGTCGTGGGTTAGTGAAAATTGAGTTCGTTGAATCGAATTCAACCATATTGCCCATGTACATGAAGGCGGTAAAGTCTGACACCCGCGCGGCCTGTTGCATGTTATGCGTGACTATGACGATTGTGTAGTCAGTCTTAAGCTCGTTGATTAATTCTTCGATCTTTAAGGTTGAGATTGGATCCAATGCAGATGCCGGCTCATCTAGCAGCAATACTTCAGGCTCAACTGCGATAGTTCTCGCAATAACCAAGCGTTGTTGCTGGCCTCCAGACAGGCCAAGGGCACTRTCRTTAAGCCTGTCTTTTACCTCGTCCCAAAGTGCAGCCGCCTTTAGTGATTTTTCTACCGCCTCATTTAAAACACGCTTCGAATTAATTCCTTGAATACGCAGTCCATAGGCGACATTTTCGAAGATAGACTTTGGAAAAGGATTGGGCTTCTGAAACACCATTCCTACCCGGCGCCGCAGATCGGCGACATCCACAGACTTCTGATAAATATCACTRCCATCTAATGACACTAAGCCCTCGATAACGCAGTCATCGACCAAGTCATTCATTCGATTAAAACAGCGAAGCAGGCTCGATTTACCACAGCCGCTAGGCCCGATGAACGCAGTCACTCGCTGCTTTGGTATAATCAGATTAATRTCAATTAATGCCTGCTTGTCTTTCGAATAAAAAAGATTCAGGTTTTCAATATCGATGCAGCTTGAGAGTGTCTCTCCACCAGTCTTGGTCTTATCGCGCAGAACAGATGACACATCCACTTTCGTGGTTGATGACGGCGTGTCTTGGGCCTGCTCACTACTCTTATCATTCATCACTAGCTAATCCATCCAAATAATTGTTATTCATCCAGTGCTTTGTATTTCTCTCGAAGGTGATTTCGCAATGCGACTGCGGTTAAGTTCAAGCTGGCGATAACTATAACCAGCAATAAAGCCGTCGCAAAAACTAACGGTCTCGCCGCCTCGATGTTTGGGCTCTGAAAACCAACATCGTAGATATGAAATCCAAGATGCATAAATTTTTGCTCCAAATGCAAATACGGAAAATTCCCATCTAATGGCAGAGTTGGAGCCAACTTAACTACGCCAACGAGCATCAATGGAGCTACTTCACCTGCAGCTCTCGCCACAGCAAGTATCAAGCCGGTCATCATCGCTGGACTTGCCATTGGTAGGACGACACGCCATAACGTCTCGAACTTCGTTGCACCTAGTGCCAGACTCCCCTCTCGCACACTTCTTGGAATTCTAGCCAGCCCTTCTTCGGTAGCCACTATCACCACGGGAACAGTGAGCAGCGCTAAGGTTAGCGAGGCCCAAAGCAAACCAGGCGTTCCAAATGTTGGAGCAGGCAACACCTCCGGATAAAACATCTGATCAATCTCTGCACCGATAATGTAAATAAAGAAACCCAGCCCAAAGACGCCATAGACGATGGAAGGAACACCTGCCAAATTATTTACGGCAATTCGGATTACCCGTGTAACAAACCCCTGCCGCGCGTATTCTCGCAAATACACTGCGGCCATTACACCGAATGGCGTTACAAATACCGACATTAGCATCACCATCATCACCGTGCCGAATATAGCCGGAAAGACCCCCCCTTCGGTATTCGCCTCGCGCGGCTCAGCGGTCATGAATTCACCAAGCTTAGAGAAGTAGATAAGAAATTTCGAAAACAGGCCCATTTGATTCGGCTTGTAGGCGCGCACTATATCTGCGAAGACAATTTCTATTTCCTGTTCGTTCGCTGCAAGAAAAATCGCCGCATCTCTATTCACAGCCTGATACAGCACTACGAGATCATTCTGTAAGACCCCGAATTCGGCATCTAACGTTTCTCGGAGCACTGCGATCTCGGCCGWTGTCTCTTTCGATTCTTCTCCATCAAGCTCCAGGCGACGCTCGCGCAGCCTTAGCTTCTCCATGGCGTAGTTGATAGCGCCTATCTCTTGATTCTCWATAACATAGATATCGTCTCTAATATCTAGAGCGCGCTGCAAGCGCTGATTGAAGTCTATCCATCGCCTCGCTTCTATTTCCGCAGCATCGCCCACGAATGCGACTGACTTCCCGCTCTCCCGGACATCTTGCAAGAAGCCGTAAAAATTACCCCATTCGCGCCGCTCCATCGCCACAACTTCCACAGGGTATTCTACGTCCTTAACAAAATCGCTTAGAGCCCAAGTGAAGTCTGCTCCGGTGAGGTCTCTATTGCCTAACTTTAATAGCTGCCTTTCGTAGAGGTCTTGCGTCTCATCTACCGGAATACCCGAGGAGACGATCTGTGCAGCTACTACCATCTCACTCTCGACGAACTCGCCTATTACTTGTGTCGTCAGCAATTCGCCTGTGGATGTCGGGGGCGCATAGTTGGCCTGTAATACATCTCTCGGCCAAAAATAACTCATGCCTCGAACCGTAAGGAGGCTGAGCAAACCGATGACCATCACCATGCAAATAGCAACAGCACCAGCATTTAGCCAGATCCAGGGAGTGCCTCTGCGCATCCAAGTTGTAAGCTCACTATTCATATTGTGCTGTACTTGGTTCTCAGTCGTTGCCGAACAATTTCGGCAATCGTATTAAATACGAACGTGGACATAAAAAGCACCAGAGCTGCCAGGAAAAGAATTCGGTAGTGCGTACTATCTACTTCCGACTCTGGAATCTCTACCGCGATATTTGCTGCCAGCGTACGCATGCCTTCAAATATATTGATGTCCATGATCGGCGTATTACCGGTGGCCATCAACACGATCATTGTTTCACCAACGGCCCTGCCCATCCCAATCATCAGCGCGCTAAAAATACCGGGGCTCGCTGTAGGCAGAACCACCCGTTGAAGACTCTGCCAAGGAGTTGCACCTAGGGCCAACGAGCCATAGGTCAATTGCTTAGGAACCGTGAAGATTGCATCTTCTGCTATAGAGAATATTGTCGGTATAACAGCAAAGCCCATTGCAAAACCAACAACCATAGCATTGCGCTGRTCATAGCTGATGCCCAAATCGTTGCTRATCCAGAAGCGCATGTCGCCGCCGAAGAAACTRTTTTCRATAGGCACAGCTAGGGCAAAMGACAAATAAGAAAAAAYAAGTATGACGGGTATCAATATGCCTGCCTCCCAGCCATCAGGCACAGAGTCGCGAATTCCCCTTGGCAACTTCGTCCACGCAAAACTCGCCCCTAARATACTTAGAGGCAACACAATTAGAATCGAAAATATTCCTAGCAAATTCTTTTCGACAAAAGGAGCAAGCCACAAGCCTGCGAGAAAACCCAGCACCACTGTCGGCAACGCCTCCATCAATTCGATCARAGGTTTCACTTTGCGACGCATCGCAGGYGCCATGAAATAGCCGGTGAATATAGCGCCGCATATCGCCAGAGGGGCCGCTAGCAACATCGCATAAAAAGCCGCCTTCAAAGTTCCAAATGTCAGCGGCATTAGAGAATACTTCGGTTCAAACTCATTGCTAGAGGCAGAAGACTGCCAAATATAATTAGGTTCCGAGTAGCTCTCATACCAAATCTTATCCCAGAGCACGGACCATGATATCTCGGGATGCTCATTGTGAATTTCCCAGAAACCTATCCCTCCATCAAYGGTTTCTAACAAYAGACCATCGCCACGCGGAGCAAGYGCCAGCAGACTGGGYACCCTGTCAGTAATGTCTTCTGAGAAAACTGCACGATGCGCCGTAGTATTATAGATCGTCAATCTACCTAGCTCGTCTACGCTTACAAAATTCTTACGACGCTGCTCCGACGTCATACGCAGAATCGGTTGCGCCCCAGGGCTGAACTCTCTGGCCTTCTGCAACCTGCTCTGGCCCTCTTCACGAGAGAAAAACCACTGCGATATGGTTCCAGAATCATCGGCAACTAATAACGAGATACCCCCTGAGAGGAATACCACCTGCGTCGGCCTGACCCCATCTTCGGTCAATACTGTCTGGATACTAAACCGGTCGCTGTCTCCTTTCATGACGGCCACAAGGTCTAAAACGCGGACGAGGCCGCTGCTAGAAATAAAATAGAGCCAGCGCTGATCTCCACCGATGAAAATCTGCTCTACGTCTTGAGCTGCAACTTCCACAGAGTAATTTTCGATTTCAATATCAGCACCCCCTCCTCCAATATCGAAGGCCGAAAAGAGATTTGTCTGCTTTGTTGCATTGATCAGCTTAACAACGCCATTTTCGTCTACACCAGCAACCATCAGGCTGTCACCGTTCGATCGCACTGCCAGCCCTGTCAATGTTGTTTCGGCAAACAGTGCGTAGGGCTGATCTCCGAAGGGAAAGTCGATTTTAGGCGTAAGTGTTCGTGTATTATTTTCGCCCACAAAGCTTGTGTCGTAGCGATAACGCGCCACCACCACTTCGCCGTTGTCCAAGCCCAGCGCAAAAATACCGCTCGCTTCCGTATCCAGAGCAAAGTGATCGATGCTGGCGCCGGCCGGCAGCGATACCTCCATGAAGGCAACAGTCACTCCATTGCTCACATCGAAAAACAGAACATCCGATTGATCACCGATACGCACGCCAATTTCTGATTGTTCTTCTATAGCGAGATGCAAAGAGGCTGAGCCGGAGCGATTTTCTAGCTGATATTCGTTAACTTTATTTAGAGTCGCGGACTCGAAAAGCGGTAGCACTTCGTAAAACAGATACATAAAAATAAGCAGTATCGCCAATATGACGCCAATGCCACCGATGGCGATAACAACACCGGCTAATTGGTCGTAGAAATGACGAAGTTTGCGGCGCAGAACCATCCGATGGGACGCCAAATTCAACACCGAGGCGCCTGCGTCGTTGCTTTCCCTGGCCCTACTCGTAACAGTTTTATTTACATCATTTGGCATGGAGCACTCAAATATAAACTCGGCGAACTCTAATCTATCTCTACTTTCTTACTCGACTTTTTCATACAAAGATTGTTCAGTCTTCATCAGGTTGAGCCATTGTCAATTCAAGCGTGAATACTGATTCCAATCGATGATCACGCCGCTTAATCAAGCTGCAAATTCCGCCTAGTGCCTATTACTACTCGAGCTGGAAGCGGGATGTAGCCATCTTTTAGAACTACTTCCTGACCAGTCTTAGACAGAATGAGTTTTACGAATTCGCGCTCTAATGGTGGCAAGGGTTTATTCGGTTCTTTGTTTACATAAACATAGAGAAAGCGCGCCAACGGATAGTCTCCAGACACGGAGTTTTCCGGGGTCGCCTCAAAAAACTCACTGCTTGCTGATTTCGCGATAGGTACGGACCTAACACTAGAAGTGCGATAACCAATGCCAGAATAGCCAATGCCATTAATCGATGTACTTACAGATTGAACCACCGAAGCGGAGCCCGGCTGCTCGTTAACAGTGTTCTTAAAGTCACCTTCACACAGTGCAACACTTTTAAAATAGCCGTAGGTACCAGATACTGAATTGCGACCAAAAAGCTGTATGTCTCGACGCTCCCACGCGCCAATCATCTCCAACTCTCCCCAACTATTTATGCCTGCAGGTTCACCGCAGCGTTGGTTAGAAGAGAAAATGGCGTCTATCTGAGGAATAGTCATGCCAGCAATTGGATTGTCCTTGTGCACATAGACAGCAAGCGCATCTATCGCCACCGGAATCGCCGTCGGCTTATAACCATAGCGCGACTCGAAAGCCTCAATTTCATTGCCCTTCATCTCACGGCTCATTGGACCAATGTTAGCAGTGCGCTCGGTTAACGCTGGCGGTGCCGTGGATGAGCCAGCCGCCTGTATCTGAATATTTACATTCGGGTAAACTCGCTTGAAATCCTCAGCCCAGAGCGTCATCAAGTTTGCTAGGGTATCTGAACCAACACTCGAAAGATTCCCAGAAACGCCACTAGTGCGCTCATATCCAGGAATTTCCTGATCTATTTCCGCGGCCTGCACGGCGAGTGAGATAACGGCTAACAGGGATAATGCTAGATTTCTTCTTACAGCTTTAACACGCATATGACCTCCAAAAAACAGGTTGAAGCCTAAAATTTGATAGAGGGACTATATACAGAGAATATTACAGAATTATGACAAAAAAAATTCAGCCAGAGGCTGCAATCCGCCAAGGTGTGAGAGCACAGTAACTAAAGACTGTTGTGCTAAACTAATCGACCAGCCTAGAGCTCAGCAATTCTAAAGAATTTTCCTTTAGGCTCAAAAAAACTGTTAGAACTTGGCTGAATGCCAATAATGAATTTGTCATGATAGCTTCATAATCAGGCTAGCAATAAAGAGTTACACTAGCCGCCCGCTTCATAAGCCGTGCACGATTGAGAGCAATATGTCTGAACAGGGCCAGGATAATCCACTGAACCTCGCAGTTAGTACTACTGCCAGCGCTAGAACAGCTGTGCCCGAAGCTAAGCAACAGGCATCAAATGCAGATTCGGACGAGGCAATTGACCTAAACGATACCGCCTACTTCGAAAACCGCGAGCTAAGCTATTTCAATTTCAACCTGCGCGTACTGGATCAGGCAAGGAACACAAAACACCCACTACTCGAACGTCTCATGTTTCTCCTAATATTCAGCTCCAATCTGGACGAGTTCTTTGAGGTTAGAGTTTCCGGCTTAAGGAAGCAGTTGGATTTCGGGAGACAGCGACCAGGACCAGATGGGCAATATCCAGAACAGGTCCTCAAGAGTATCCACCTACAAGTCAAAGACGCCCTTACTGAACAGTACAGAATCCTGAATGAAGACTTGTTACCCAATCTCGCCGAAGAAAACATTCACTTCCTTCCTCGCCATGCATGGAACGATGAGCTGAAGAAATGGACTAGGGACTATTTCGATAAGGAAATTCAACCAGTGGTGAGTCCGCTAGGACTAGACCCCGCGCATCCTTTTCCCAGGCTCGTCAATAAGAGCCTAAATTTTATTCTTTCACTGGACGGGAAAGATGCCTTTGGACGAGAAAGCGGCCTTGCCATAGTCCCAGCTCCTCGTTCCCTGCCGAGATTAATCAAGGTACCTGCCGAGATAGC
>JAESUV010000225.1 GCA_016762975.1 Gammaproteobacteria bacterium
TACGTCGGTGGCACTGAGTTCGGACGGCAGTGTGCTGGCAATTGGTGAACCCGTAGGCGCTGCGAATTTGGCTGGCCAAGTGCGGGTCTATAGCTGGGACGGGGCCAACTGGAATCAGCTCGGGGCAGATATAGACGGCGAGGCGGGTGGCGCCTTCGGCGGCGACAGGAGTGGCATGTCAGTGTCATTAAGCTCAGATGGTAGTGTGCTGGCTATTGGCGCAGATAAAAACGACGGAAGTGCGATTAGTGCTGGCCATGTGCGGGTCTATGTCTGGGACGGCAGCAGCTGGAATCAGCGTGGCGCGGATATTGATGGTGAGGCACAAAGTGACGGCAGTGGCTATTCGGTGGCACTGAGTTCAGATGGCAGTGTGGTGGCCATTGGTGCACCTACCAATGATGGTGCTGGAGTGAGCAATTCTGGCCATGTGCGGGTCTATGCTTGGGACGGCAGCAGTTGGAATCAGCGCGGGGCAGATATGGACGGCGAGGGGGCTTTTGACCTCAGTGGCTATTCGCTGGCACTGAGCTCAGATGGCAGTGTGCTGGCCATTGGCGCACGTGAAAATACTGGGAATGGTAGTCGTGCTGGCCATGTGCGGGTCTATGCCTGGGACGGCAGCAATTGGAGTCAGCGCGGGCCAGACATAGACAGCGAAAGTGCTTTTGACACCAGTGGTACGTCGGTGGCACTGAGCTCAAGCGGCGACGTGCTGGCCATTGGTGCAAATGGAAACGAAGGCGCCTGGACTGGTTCAGGTCATGTGCGAATCTACTTTTGGGACGGCAGCAGCTGGAGTCAGCGCGGAACGGACATCGATGGCGATGTCAGTGGCAGGGGCGGTAGTGGCTGGTCGGTGGCACTGAGTTCAGACGGCAGCGTGGTGGTTATTGGCGCACATTTAGACGATGGCGCCGGAGTTGACGCTGGCCATGTGCGGGTGATTCAGGCGCTTAACCATGCTCCGGTCTTCAGCGGCTTGAATGCCACTCCTGCCTATACCGAAGATGGCGCAAGCATTCAGCTGGATGTCGATGCAACTACTAGCGATACACAGCTGGGAGCTAGAAATGGCGGCAATGGTAATTATGCTGGCGCCACGCTCAGCCTTGCACGCAATGGCGGGACCAATGGCAATGACGTATTTTCCGTGGGCAGCGGCGGCAACCTAACGGTTGTGGGCGGGCCTAATGGTGGCGGTACGGTCATGGCCGGCGGCAATGTTATTGCCAACATCGCCGATGCCGGAGATGATGACGAGATACAGTTGACTTTTACCAGTGCTGGCACTATCCCGACTACGGCGCTGGTCAATGAAACCTTGCAGGCCTTACTCTACAGCAACAGCAGTGGTGATCCAGCCAGCAGTGTTGAAGTGTTGTTTACCCTGAGTGATGGCAATACTGGCAATGTTCAGGGTGCCGGAGACAATCCAGGCACAGTGAGTGGCACAATCACTGTATCGATTACCGCAGTCAATGATGCGCCGACTTACACCGGTATCGATGGCGAAAGTAACAATTTTGTTGCAGGTGCAGGTTTTGGCAACGTTTCCCTGCTGGATGATGCCACGCAAAGTAATGTCGACTCGGCAGATTACGATGGCGGTTTTCTGAATCTAGTACAAACCTCTGGCACGGCCAATGGCAGTTGGGGAGTAGATGGCACTACGGCGACCGCTGGTGGCGATGCCTCCATTGTAGGCGCGGAAACCGTTGCCGTCGGTGCAACCTCTATTGGCACAGTGCATGCTAGTAACGATGGTCAGGGCGGCAATGATCTCGAAATCGCCTTCAATGCCAGTGCCACGTCAGCCGAAATCCAAACCCTGCTGCGCAGCCTTACCTACTCAGCGCCGAGCAGCGCTGGGGCAAGGGGTTTTACTGTTACCACGAATGACAACGATGGCACGGCCAATGGCGGCGCAGAAGAAGCCAGCGCAAGCTTTACGCTGAATATAAATCCGACCAATCCACCGGTGATCTCCAATCTGGGCGGTGATTCATCCAGTGTCACGGCGGCAGGAATCTTGGCGCTGGATAAAAGTGGCAATGCGGTGGTAACTGATCCTGACAGCGCAGACTTCAACGGAGGCAATTTAACGGTCACTCGCACCACAGGGCTTAACGGTAATTTCAGTTTGACTGGAACAACGGGCACTGGGGTCAGTTCGGGAACGGCAGTTGGTTTGGCTGATGGTGTGATAGCGGCTGGTGATAGTGTTTTCGTAGACGGCTTAGAAATTGGCACGGTGACCACCGACGGTCAAGGTACTAACGATTTACTGATTGCCTTTAACGCCAGTGCGACAGCAGCTAATTCTTCAACCCTAATACAGGCTCTGTTATACGCCTTGCCCGCTGTCTCCAATCATACCTTCGATGTAACGATTAGCGATGGCGCGGCGACCTCGTCGATATCAGCAGTCAGCATTGCTTTCGTCGCACTACCTCCTCCCCCGCCATTGATTCCAGTCACACCAGTCACACCCATTATTGACGGAAAGGTTCCAGCCTTCACCCGCCTTAAAAATGTGATCATTGGTGAAAGTGCGGTGTTGGACCCAACAGTAAAATTAGGGGCTGGTGTAACATTCAGAGGAAGTAATATTCCGCCGGGTATCAACTTAACTGGTATTTTCGAGTCAGCGCCATTCGCCTTGCAGGAAAATATTCTGTGCGTCGATTTAGACACTACTATTTTTGAGGATAGCAGCAAGAGTCTGCTGGACAGCATGAAAGAGCTTGAGACATTTAGTCAAGATGGCATCAAGTTAGCGCAGGACTCGCTGAGCTGTGAGCTGAAACTCACTAGTGACGGATTCAGAATGAAGTCGCTTCCCTTCAACGTCTTTCAAGCGAAGAACACTGAGGAATCTGGTGTCAATGTCAAAGGTGGAGTCACTCAAATCATTAATGGGAATAGACAGAATATTGCACTCTACCCCCTGGTCTATGATGCACCGTTCCTTGCGAGCGAACTGGCAAAGCTGGATTTTGAGTTTGCTATGAATGAGCAGGCGATCTATGTCTTGAGCGAGACGGCAGCGGGTAATTCTGGCGCGCGGTTTGTGATCAGACCTGACCCATTGGCGATCATTAGCAATGATCTAGAGCCTGGCTTGTATACCTACAAGATGGAAAGTCCAGCAGGTGTCGATGGTGTCTATCTGGTAGTGGCGGATGATGACGGCACAATATTGCGGCAAGAACTCAACAGGGTTCCGGTCGACTGGGCTGCACTTGCCAGCGCTCTTGAGGGGATTTCAGGAATTGAAAATATCCAGCTGACCCAGGAGGGAATAATAGAGTTCAGTATCGATGGTGCGTCTTTTAGAGCAATGATGGACTTTAAGGTTGGAAACTCCGGGCCATCGGCTAATGACGATATTCTGTTCGAGCAGTTGGGTGATATGAACGGGGATGGAGTGGTTGATTATCTGGTTCATTTCCCGAATGGAGATGAGCAGGTTCTTTATATATTGCCTTGAAGCTTTTATCAGAAGTGACTACCGAGGAGCAAAAGTGAGTGGAAAGCGTTCGAGTGACGATTCCCAGCGCTTTGCTCCTCAGTTCAAGGTAGGCCACAAACAGGAAGCGCAGTGAAAAAGCAGCCGTTAACACCCATGCCGCATGGGCTTCTTTGGCAGCGCCTCATCAACCAACAGCGTAACAGTCTCTAACCTGTGTCGAGCGAGCCCCGCAACTGGGGCAGAGTTCTTTCCCCTGCGTGTTAGTACAGCGTAGGTAGCTCAGACGAAAAGGCGGTAATTTCGAGGTAACTTGCGATACTTAATGAACAGCACTGCCTAATTCTTAGCCAGTTCAGCACTTAAATACTCGGAGGCTACAATGTCGACTCATAGCCTTGATATTCACCAGCTTCCAACCTCCAGCTGCCTCAAGCCAATTGACATACTTGGAAGACCTGAGCTAGTTTAGAGGCCTCTAAGGTGTAAAAGTAATGAATGATCTACATAAAGCCAGTATTTCCGAGCGTCTCGTCAGCAACCTCAGCCTATTTTGGAAGGAAAATAGACAGTTTTTCCTCTTGCTGGCCTGCATTGTCTTCTTCAAGAGTGCGATCGCGGACTTGAGCTCTATCTCCGGCGCCTCTATGCAGCCTACACTGCTCGATGGCGACAAGGTCTGGGTGAACAAACTCGCCTACGATGTCAAAATACCCTTTACCGAAATATCTTTAGTAAAGCTCTCCGACCCTAGTGGCGGCGATGTAGTCATCATCGACTCTAAAAAGGCTGACAAGCGCCTTGTTAAGCGCATCGTCGGCGTACCTGGCGACACCATCTACATGCAGAACAACGCTTTAGTTATCAATGGCAAGGCCGCACGCTACGAGATCCTGTCTAGAGATGACGATGCCATTATTATTCTAGAAGAGCTCCCTAATAAGACCCATCAGGCGCGCTTGTCCAACCGATTCGTGAGCCGAACCGCTCGCAATTATGGCCCCGCCGTAGTTCCTGAGGGCCAATACTTCGTGCTGGGAGACAACCGCGATAACAGTGCGGACAGCCGTGTCTACAGCTTCATTCCCAGAGAAGAAATCATCGGCCGCTCAAGCTCCGTGGTCTTTTCTCTAGATAGTGACAACAATTATCTACCGCGCAGCGAGAGATTCCTCGCAGGCCTCGATCAATACTAGGTATTAGTTCMAAATTAGCGCTGTGTCGCTGGTTATGCAGCGCTACAGTGCTTCTATGGCCGGTTTTTGGCGCACCTCCATGAAGCAGCTCATTGAATTCGWAGTAATTTAATTATCTTGCAATAAAATCYCCAGGAATCCGGTATTGTTAGTGATGCTTTGACTCGCTCAAGAGGCGAGGCTCAAAACAGATAYTTTGTTAAAAACCCGTGAGGTAGTTATGAATCCGAAAACTCAACCACGCGCCGGGGTAATAAGSAGATTCTTGCTTACTCTGTTGTTGCTTGGCAGCTTCCAGATTTCGATCGCACAGGATTTCGTCTGGGCTCCAGACTTTCCTGTAGGCGCGTCGATTCCGGAAATCTCAGCACAAGATCAGGATGGCAATATCCAGTCATTCGACGGCTTAAAAGGCGAAAAGGGCATGCTCTTGATGATGAGCCGGTCCTTTGACTGGTGACCCTACTGTAAAGCTCAGCTCGTGCAGCTGACCGAAATCAGTGATCAGATAGAAGCAATGGGCATCAGTGTTGTTGCCCTAACTTTCGATTCAGTGGAGACACTGAAGACCGTGCAGGAAGATCAGGACATTCAGTTCCCTCTTCTTCACGATGAAGAAGTTACTCATGTGAATGCCTTTGGTATTCGCAACTTGGACTACGAGSCAGATCACCGGATATACGGTATTCCGTATCCCGGAATRTTCYTGATCGATCCAAACGGARTAATTAAGGCRAARTTTGCCGAAGARCGGTATCAGGAYCGACCTCCCTTCGAAGACRTACTTGAGGCCATCKCTGAACTGTARGCACGCCGAAAGCGGGTWGCCGAAAGGCTGCCCGCTTTTTTGTACYTAGYCTGKCGARTGACATTTTRACTACMGCAAAGATTACCTTAGCCGTAACCCTTYCCMCTTGTCCGCATCAAATGYAATAATCTAGYCTAGCTTCAACATGAAGGCATGGCCCTCTTGTCAGATTCAACTGCTGYCAGRGCCTACATAAGAATAATCGAGCCAACRGTCTCACAGAATAGTCCTAGAAATGAACCCATCCTCATACCCTGGCGTTAAGCTCTGCACGCATCTTGTTCTCGTCGCTCTCATTTTCATGGGATTTCCTACAACCGAGCTTCACGCTCAGTCGCTAACTAATTACACCATTCCCAGAGTGGATGCCAAGCCACGTATCGATGGACAGATCGACCAGGGAGAGTGGAGTCAGGCTACGCACATCCCCGTCAATATAGAAACCAACCCTAATGACAACGTCCCCGCCGATGTGCAAGCTGAGGCCCTGCTCATGGAGGATGGCGAGGTGTTGTACGTCGCCTTTATCGCTCTGGATCCTGATCCTGATCAAATCCGCGCCTTCTATAGAGACCGAGACTCGCTGTGGAACGATGACTGGGTGTCGATCGTTCTCGACACCTTCAACGATGAAAGGCGCGCGTTCGAATTCTTTTCCAACCCCTACGGTGTGCAGGCTGATGCCATTCAAGACGATGTAAACGACGATGAGGACGAGTCTTGGAATGCTATTTGGGATAGCGCTGGACAAATTAACGAGGATGGCTATGTCGTAGAAATGGCAATTCCGATGAAGCAGTTACGCTTTACACCTAGCGAGAGCAGCCAGACTTGGGGCATCGATCTAGTCAGGTTCTATCCCCGTGATCGAGATACGCGAATTGCCAACAACCCACGAGATAGGAACATATCTTGTTACATCTGCCAGCTTAGTAAGGCAGACGGTTTTGCCAATCTTACTCAAAGTAGAAATCTCGAAGTTATACCGACCCTCACCTCCTCAATGGTAGAAAACAGAAATCCAGCTCTGGGCAACTGGGATAGCGAGAGTATCGATCCAGAAGCCAGTCTTGATGTACGCTGGGGAATTTCGCAAGACCTCTACCTCAACGCGACTCTGAATCCCGACTTCTCCCAAGTAGAGGCCGATAGCGCACAGCTTGATATCAACAACACCTTCAGCCTGTTCTTCCCCGAGCGACGAACGTTCTTCTTAGACGGTGCAGACTACTTCGATACCTTTGAGAGACTCGTACACACAAGAAATATTTCCGATCCGGACTATGGCCTAAAACTCACGGGAAAGAGCGGAGGGCACACCTATGCCCTGCTCACTGCCAACGATATAAACACGAATTTCTTGATACCTCGTAGTCTAGGTTCCAGCGTTGCCTCTCTCGGCGATGTTGAATCCAAAATTGCGATAGGCCGCTACCGCTTCGATATATTTGAAAACTCCACCATAGGCGCTTTGGTTACAGACCGTAGAGCTGATGGCTACAACAATACCGTAACCAGTATCGATGCCGTGCTCAGGCCTACAGACCAAGATTCGATCTCGATTCAGTCCATGCATTCCAGCTCTCACTATCCAACCCTCATACAGGGTAGATACGGACAGGCAAGTAGCCTGAGCGATAGCAGCCAACGCCTGGAGTATCGCCACAGCGATCGACGCTGGGATTGGCGCTTAGGCTATACCGACATGGGGGATGACTTCCGAGCTGATCTTGGTTTCGTAAATCGAGTCGATTTCAAATTCGTGGTGGCAACGCTAGGGCACACCTGGCGCGGCAAATCGGACGACTTCTTCAACCGAATCCGCATCGCACTGGACTATGACCGAACCGAAGATCAATCAGGCCTGCAGCTCGAAGAAGAATTTGAAGTATTCGTCAATATGAACGGCCCTAAACAGTCATTTCTCAGTGGATTATTCGGTGGTAGCGAGACTTACTGGAATGGCAAATATTTCGATGAACAATTTAATCAAGTTAGGATTGGATTTACCCCTCAAGCGAATTTACGTCTCAGCGCTCTTATCCGAATTGAGGATATTGTCGACTTTGCCAATACTCGCCTCGGTCGATCGAAGCGCTTTGGGCCCAGCATCAATTATCGCTGGGGTAAGCATCTCGAAGTAGATCTCAATTATACCCTGCAGCAGTTTGACGTAGACGGTGGCAGACTATTCACCGCGAACCTGACTGACCTGAAGACCACTTACCAATTTAGTGCCCGTAGCTTCCTCCGATTCACTCTCCAACATACCGACAACAAACGTAATCAGGATCTCTACGTCAGATCAGTGCAGGCGCGCAGTAAGCAGCTCACCACACAGCTTCTCTATAGTTATAGATTTAGCGCTGCTACCCGTTTCTTTATCGGTTATTCCGATGCTGGATTTCAAAACGATACCTATGATGCCATCGAGAAAACTAACCGCACAGTATTCGCCAAGTTTAGTTATGCCTGGATGCCTTGAGATCAATTTTTTGCAAGATTCCACTGCCGTTAATTTCCCTAAGATAGAGTGTTAAAACACCTCAGGTTCCCCTATTAAAAGACTCCTGCTGTGGGTAAAATGACGGCCTCTCTTCCCTCCACTCGGGCGTGTTATTTAATGGGTCAACATACCTCTCTATATCAGAAGCATCTCGATTCCGGTGCCAAGATGATCAATTTCGCCGGATGGGATATGCCCATTAATTATGGCTCCCAGATAGAAGAACATAATCTGGTACGAAACCAAGCGGGCATCTTCGACGTATCACATATGACAATAATCGATGTGTCTGGCAGTGGGGCGAAGGCATTCTTGCGCTATCTATTAGCAAACGATGTCGCCAAGTTAGATGAGGTCGGGCGGGCTCTATATAGCGGCATGCTGAATACGGCTGGCGGCGTTGTTGACGACCTGATTGTCTACCGAATGAGCTTCGGCTATCGCGTCGTTGTGAACTGCGCTACCCGCGACAAAGACTTGGCCTGGATACGTACTCATTCAACAGACTTTGACGTCAGTATAGAAGCGCAATCACAGTTTGCTATCCTAGCGGTTCATGGGCCCGAAGCAATCGACAAGGTATGTTCGATACTTACTGATGACCGCGCCGCCACAAGTAGAGAGCTAAAGAATTTCCGTGGCTTCGAGTCAGGCTCTTGGTTCATAGCTCGCACCGGCTACACGGGGGAAAAGGGCCTCGAGCTAATTCTGCCCAGTACCGAGGCACCGGAAATTTGGGACAAGTTATTGGCAGTTGGCGTCAAACCTGTAGGTTTGGGCGCGAGAGATACGCTACGTCTTGAAGCAGGGATGAATCTCTATGGCCACGACATGGATGAAACCACTTCGCCCATCGCCGCCAATATGCAACAAACAATAGCCTGGCAGCCCGAGGACCGTGAATTCATTGGYMGRSMGGCAGTCACGGCCCACCTRGCTGAGATCGAWGCCGGTACAATGCCACTGCTTACYGGATTAGTTCTGGAGCAGCGAGGCRTRCTGCGCGAAGGTCAGAAGGTTCWCTGCGAAAARGGRGAAGGCGTAATTACTAGTGGTAGCTTTTCTCCCACATTGAAGCATTCAATYGCATTAGCTAGAATCCCTGTGGATAGCGGTGCCTGCCAGGTAGATATTCGCGGYACGCTGACCRGTGTSCGAGTAGTAAAGCCAAACTTCGTTCGCTTCGGCAAGAAAGTATTCGAGTARAARATTGAGATTTCAYGCAGTAATTAGTTCTACTAACTTATAGCGATTCARCARSCTAATARAGCTGRAACCCGCAYCGACTAAATGAGGAAAACCTAGTGAGTACATATCCAGATAATCTTAAATACGCCGCCACTCATGAATGGGTTCGCCTTGAGGAAGATGGCACAGCTACGATAGGCATTAGTAATCATGCACAGGATGCATTGGGTGATATCGTATTCATTGAACTACCCGAAGTGGGCGCTACAATTCACGCAAAAGATGAAGTCGCGGTTGTAGAATCTGTTAAGGCGGCATCGGATGTGTACAGTCCAATATCTGGCGAAATTATCGCTACCAATGAGCTGCTCGCTGATGCGCCGGAAACAGTCAACGCAGTTCCCTACGACGACGGTTGGCTTTACAAAATCAAGATTAGTGACGAGATAGAGCTGGATGAATTGATGGACGCCGACGCTTACTCGGATCACTGCGAAGAAGGTTAAGAAGCTGAGCCACATAGGCGAATATTCTTCGCCAACTACAGCCCATCGATTAAATTTTCATCTCTATTAGCCACTTCAATATCAAAGATGAATTATGTTTTCTGCAAGGACAGTAATGCAAACACAATCCACTCCGGCGACTAAGAACAATTCCGCACTGAACGACTCCGCCCCGTCGCTCAAGGCTCTGCAATACAACGGCGAATTTATCGATCGTCACATTGGCCCGAGCAAAGTTCAAATAGAACAGATGCTGCAAGTGCTGAATTTGGAATCGCTAGATGACCTTATCAACAACACTGTTCCCGAAGCGATTCTCTTTAAAGGCGCTCTAGAGTTAGATGATTCGCTTACTGAAAATGCTGCACTGGCGAAGCTAAAAGAAATTGCCGAACAAAACAGCACAGCAAAATCATTTATTGGGCTTGGCTACTACGACACCTTCACGCCACATGTGATCTTACGCAACGTATTGGAAAACCCCGGTTGGTATACGGCATATACGCCCTACCAGCCTGAGATTTCACAGGGCCGCTTAGAGTGTCTACTCAATTTTCAACAGATGACTCTGGATCTAACGGCAATGGATTTGGCGAATGCATCCTTGCTTGATGAGGCTACTGCCGCTGCGGAAGCTATGTCGCTCGCGAAACGCGTGAGCAAAAATCGAAAGGCGAATAAATTTTTCGTTGATCAGCATTGTTTCCCGCAGACAATCGATGTCATAAAGACTCGAGCAGAGTGTTTCGGCTTCGAGCTAGTTATAGGTGACATCAAGGATACCGATCTATCCGAATTGTTTGGTGCTATTTTTCAGTATCCTGCGGCAACCGGCGAGGCTCGAGACCTCACTGAGATTATCAGCCAATTGCATGAGCACAAAGCGATCGCGATAGTCGCGGCCGACCTAATGAGCCTGACACTACTAAAACCGCCAGGTGAAATGGGGGCAGATGTCGTTACCGGCACTACGCAGCGCTTCGGCGTACCCATGGGGTACGGCGGCCCGCACGCCGCCTACTTCGCTACGAAAGAAGAATACAAGCGCGCCGTTCCCGGTCGCATCATCGGCGTCTCAATAGACAAGCGCGGGCGCCAAGCATTTCGTATGGCGCTACAGACTCGCGAGCAACATATACGCCGCGAGAAGGCGAACAGCAATATTTGTACCGCGCAGGTATTGTTAGCAAATATTTCTGCCCTGTATGCGATGTATCACGGACCCAAAGGTCTTAAAAATATTGCTCAGCGAATTCATCGGCTAACTTCTATTTTGGCCGCTGGATTGCAAAGCGCGGGCATTGAAATAGTAAACAAAAATTTCTTCGATACACTTACCCTTAAAGTAGGTGCTGATAATCTGGCTGCTATATTGGAGCGTGCGAAAACGAGCAAGATAAACTTGCGTATCGATAGAGTCGAACAAGACAAGTCAATCGGCATAAGCCTGGACGAGTGCTCCTCCAGTGAAGATGTTGAAAATATTTGGCAGATCATTATCGGCGATGCCGCTCAGAATCTTTCAACCGCCGACATCGATGCACAAATCGTCAGTGGCGAAAAGGCAGCAGTTATCCCAGATAACCTGATTCGCCAAAGCGCGTACTTACAACATCCCAACTTCAATAACTATCACAGTGAAACTGAAATGATGCGTTATTTGAAGAGACTCGAAGACAAAGATATTTCACTTACCCATGCGATGATCGCATTGGGCTCCTGCACGATGAAACTTAACGCCGCTGCCGAGATGGCACCAATTAGTTGGCCTGAATTTGCAAAGCCACACCCGTTTACACCAATAGAACAGATGGCGGGCTGTCAACAGATGATCTCTGGTCTGGAAAAAATGTTAGAGGTAATTACCGGATTCGATGCCGTGAGTATGCAGCCAAACTCGGGTGCACAGGGAGAATACGCTGGCCTACTGGCCATCAAAAAATACCTTGCAAGCAAAGGCGAGGGAGCTCGCGATGTATGCCTAATACCTAGCTCGGCACACGGCACGAATCCTGCCAGCGCACAGATGATTGGTATGAAGGTTGTAGTCGTTGCTTGCGACGACAATGGCAACATCGATGTTGAAGACCTACGCAGTAAGGCTAAAGAAAATATTGATAGCCTCGCCGCACTAATGATTACCTATCCTTCCACACACGGAGTGTACGAGGAAGCCGTAAAAGAAATCTGCCAGATAGTTCATGATCATGGCGGGCAGGTCTATATGGACGGCGCCAATCTCAATGCGCAGGTTGGAGTAGCGAAGCCCGCTGATATCGGAGCTGATGTCTCTCACGTAAACYTACACAAAACATTTTGCATTCCACATGGYGGYGGCGGCCCAGGCATGGGGCCCATCGGAGTAAAGAAGCACCTCGCGCCCTAYSTAGCGAACCATTCCCTGATTAAACTGAGTGGCCCAGAGGCTAGTAACAGCGCGGTCTCTGCCGCACCTTGGGGCAGTTCCGGAATATTACCAATTTCTTGGATGTACATCGCCATGATGGGTGCCGAGGGACTATTAAAGGCGACTCAGGTCGCAATACTCAGCGCGAACTACATCGCCGTCAGGTTGGCCGAGCACTACCCAGTGCTCTATACCGGACGCAACGGCATGGTGGCTCATGAATGTATTATCGATCTACGCCCGCTCAAGCTCAGCTCGGGCATTAGCGAGGAAGATGTCGCCAAGCGACTTATGGATTTTGGTTTCCACGCCCCAACTATGTCTTTCCCGGTAGCTGGAACGCTGATGATTGAGCCGACCGAGAGTGAGTCGAAAGCGGAGCTTGATAGATTCATCGACGCACTGATCCAGATTCGCAAGGAAATCGCAGACGTTGAGTCGGGTAATATCGACGCTGAGAATAATCCGTTAAAAAATGCACCCCACACCCTCGCCGACATGATGGATGAGAGCTGGGACAGGCCTTACAGTAAAATGCAGGCCGCCTACCCTAATCAACCGGAAGACGCAGTTGCTTCGAACAAGTACTGGCCAAGTGTAAATCGCATCGACAATGTATATGGGGATAGAAATTTATTCTGTGCCTGCCCAAGCATCGAGAACTATGAATAGTCAGTAGGCAGAGGTGGTGGGGCTCGGTTAGTCCGAGCTCTTTCCATCAATATGCGAATTTCGCATCTTCTTGAGTGTTTCTAGTTCGCTCTGAATTCGTTCCAGTTTTTCCCCAAGTTCTTTTTTTTCCGAGATAATTTCTTCATCTTCTTTAGATTCGAACTGTTTATAACTCGAATACAGCTTCACCTTCTCCTGTTTAAGTTGGCCGGATTTGTATGACTTAAAGTAAGAAACTTGACGCCTTACAGCGAGACCAGGTATCAACACTATAGATACCGCTAAAACATAAGGTAGAGAGATCCAAAACAGAAAAATAAATTGGACATACGGCTTATGCATATAGGTCCAAGAAACTCCAAACATGTGTATGCTGACCAAAAATCCAACGGCTCCAATTAGACCGCCGAAGAACCAGAGTGAATCTCCGAGCTTCTTAATGCCACCGTTACCGTCAGGGTTGTTAGGGTCCAATGTGTACTGAAGACTGGGAGCAAATTTTAGATAGAGGACTATCACAGCAGTGATAGCCAACAGACCCATACCGCTAGTAAACCCGCCTAAGAAAAATCCAAGATAGACCATCACTAAAGATGAGGTCGATTCGAAGAATACCGATGGCACGCCTAAAACGTGTCCTACGGTAGTGTTTATCGTTCCAAACGCAAATCCCGCAAGAAGCAGCCATCTGTCGTTCATCCACTCATCAACAACCTTTAGGCTACCAACATACTTACCCTCGATTTCGCGCATCGTGCTAAGGCTGTTTCGAAAAATATCTGTGGCTATGTAGAGCGCAAAAAATGCCGTTGAAATTATCAGAGCAAGGATCCAGCAGTTCTCGCTAAAGAAAATCATCTTATCCGGCAGAGAATAGTATTGGAGTAGTGCATAGCCAGCACCAAAACCGAGTGAAATTGCTAGCTTACCCCCATAACCCAACCCGCCACTATCACTATAGGGGTCGTAAAAAGGATAAAAATTTGTTTTCTTTAGCTTTTGCATCTTCGCTCAGTCTGGTGGAGGCTGTGGCAKATTGTCGCAGCCATATGAAAGTTAACATGGCGCCTTTTCTGCTCRACYATCTCATCTTATCAATTTCTTTCCRCAACMCCTATTCCTTAATGCATTAGTGACTATTGTGCCGCTTTTCTCTACATCGGTCAAAGCCCCGTTRTACTCGAGCCTAAAAGAAGGCTTTTGCGACACTAAGSGTTGGCCCGAAAGCAACCGACTCTGTAGAAATCGCTCATACTCCTCACGAAATGGTGTTGCAACAAAATCCCGGTATCGGTGAAGGCCATTGGCTTCAATATTTATGAATTGTCGAACTGCTCGGTGACGCGTCAAAAAACATGGCCTGTGTGTAAATGCGTTCGCACAATAGCTAGAATAGCCGTACTCACCTGGATGGTTTTCGATATCAAAGTTAAGCACATAGCGCTCTACAAATTCTTGGCAATCAAGAACGAGATTGTCACCTGGAAGCCGGCAAACGAGTGGTTCATTCTTCCAAGCTAGGACACCACGTGCAAAGCGAATCAAATAGTATCTGCTATAACTAGTGTTAAGAAATCTAACGAATGAATCAAAACCCAATGGCGTCAACGACGTAAATATCAGAAATATGTCTTCCTTCATAAGAAGATAAGCATGGAGCTGTACTTGGAAGGCGTTCTGACAATTCAAGAGACGGCGTAGATAGAAATCTTTGCAAGCATCATCGAAGAATCCAGTACCGAATGTTCTCTGTTTTATTGCAGCGAAATAAGTTTTCCCGGGAATTAGACTTCTAGTAGCCATCACTCTCTGCGCCTCCCTTCAATCGCTGATTTACCATTTTTCTTCTCATACGCCTCGTCTTTCTCCTCCCGGCACTGCTTGCGCCGAATTCTGCTCGCCCAATACGAGCGAATAGTCAGCGAGGCTAATCAGATCCGGATTATGTGTTACAAG
>JAESUV010000046.1 GCA_016762975.1 Gammaproteobacteria bacterium
ATCGAGAGCAGCTGGTTTAGCGACCGCACGCAGCCATGAAAGATCCGCATCTGAGCGGTCTGCTGGTTACTCCATAGGACGTTACCCAAATTTAGGAAATGTAAGCAGTGGAATTGAAACGTAAACAGGCAGCGAGCAGTGATGTGATTCAACTAGGCAGTAAGTGYCGGRSGTATTCGCTACACATTATTAGTGGGCTACTATTTAGTGCCTTCTCAACCCTTGCCTCGGCGGCTCTAGATCGCGTGGGAGACTTTGCGCTAATCGACAACACTGGTACYTTYCATCAGTTRAGCCGTTATCAGCATCGCAAAGCGCTGGTGCTCATGGCTTACTCAGATGAGTGTGCCACGATGGAGACCTTGCTAGATAAYTACAAGAGCATTGCGGACGAATACGCCGGAATCGATTTTGAATTTCTCCTGATCGACTCTCAAGATTTAGATCGACCCGAACTTAGCGARTTGGGTGTTGAGTTCCCGATACTYGAGGACGATGGCCAGTTRGTATCGGAAACACTGAATATTGTAAATGCTGGAGACGTTCTGGTGCTTAATCCCCAACGTCTCTCGCTTTTCTTTAAGGGGCCGCCCTCATCAGGACTCGAATCAACCCTGATATCACTTACTGGCGAAGGCGTAAGCGACACGATCCGCGAAGCCGGAGTGGGCTGCGCTATCGATTATCCACTAAAAGAAATGCACAGCGAGTCACCTCCGGACTATGCCAGCGAGATTGCGCCGATCATTATTGAGAATTGTGCTGACTGCCATCGTCAGGGTGGAGTAGGGCCTTTTGCGCTGGATAGTTACATCATGGTTCTGGGTTGGTCACCGATGATCAAAGAGGTGTTGTTAAACAAACGTATGCCGCCGACACAGGTCGACCCTTATATTGGTCACTCTCAATCGGCGCGCTATCTTGACCCCAGCGATTTACAGACCCTTGTGCATTGGATTAACAACCGTGCCCCYAGGGGAGACAGTGAAACTGATCCCTTGGAAGAGTTCGCTRCTGCAGATCGCASCRAATGGGCTTTCGGCGAGCCGGACTATATAGTGACYGGYCCGAAGAATGAGGTTCCGTCGATAGGCATAATGGATTATGTCTATGAWGATGCTGAGCTGCCCTTTCTCGAGGATAARTGGCTGCGGGCTATTCAATACATTGCAGGYGATGAGTCTGTGTTGCAYCACTTAGTGACATTYGTTACACCGCCRGRGGAAGACTTCTGGGGAGACGAACGGACAAGTGAGTCTGTCACGCGTCGCTTTGTCGGCAGYTAYCTTCCCGGGAAGAGYAAYGCTATCGAATTCGATGAGGGCACTGGCGTGCTAGTTCCTCARGGGCACAGACTTTCGATGCAGTTTCACTATGTGACTAACGGACAGTCAACGGTTGATGAAACGCAATTCGGTTTGTATTTCAGCGATGAGCCGAACTTGAAAGAAAGGCTAACGCAGGCACTCGCAAGTCGCTTCGTGCTGCCGCCGAATGAGAACGATTTCGAGCTTCAGGCAGAGCAGAGGATCGAGCAAGATATTGTCGTCACGGGAGTGCGCGCTAGAATGAATTTCCGCGGTAAGCGCATGAAGTTCGTTGTGGAAAACCCTCAAGGGCAGATTCGAGAACTGTTTAGCGTCCCAGCCTACAATTATGGATGGCAACCTGATTACTTATTAGATGAGACGGAGCCCGTAGTCGCCGGCAGTATATTGCGTGTGATTGGTGCCTTCGACAACTCTATCTCAAACCCGTCTAATCCTGATCCCAGCAAAGAGGTCACTTTTGGCTTAGAGAGTTGGGAAGAAATGTTTACTGGCTACTTCACGTTCTATAATCAGTAATCCCGAAATAGAGCTGGTCCAGGTAGATTAGAAGTTTTTCAACAATCATTGCTCCATGTGCAGTGCATCGAGCCTATGAATAGCCTGCTGGTGCTTACGGCGAAACCTAAGCTACAGCAAGTGGCACCCTCTTCGACGATGTTAAATATGCAGTCATGACTGATAGTAATTCTCCCTTATATTATGGCTGGAAGATTGTCTTCGCCATTTTGGCTCAGCTGACCTTTACGAGTGGCCTGAGTTTCTACAACCACGCCATCTATCTCAATGCGCTCGCCGCCAATCCCAACTTCGATGTGCAGACAGCCTCGTTCGCCGTGTCGGTTTTCTTCCTATCCGGTGGAGTTGCCGGTTTGTGGGTGGCGAAATGGGTGCAGGACTATGACCCGAGAATCTGTATCAGTGCTGGGGCAGTAATTTCCTGCGTCGCACTGAGCTCCCTGGCATTTGTCCAAGAGATCTGGCAGCTGTATCTGGCTTTTATGTTTTTCGGTGTAGGCTTCTCTGCCTCCTCGTTGATTCCAGCTACCACCCTGGTAACCCGATGGTTCCATAGGAAAAGAGCTATGGCTTTGTCAATCGCGTCCACCGGCCTGTCTCTCGGCGGCGTCGTTTTGACACCGCTGTGTGTGTTACTTGTTAAGTCTGTGGGCTTCGAATATGCCGCTCCGCTAATGGGTTTGCTTTATTTAGTAGGCGTAATACCTATCACTTGGATCTGGTTGCGGGCGAGCCCTGAGTCGATGGGCTTGCTACCCGACGGTGATGAGCCCCCAACTAAGTCGGCAGCAGTTGGCGTAGAACAGGATGTAGCAGATAGCGAAGAGCTTGTTACTCCTAGAGACTTAGCGTCAGGTGGTCTTACCTTTAAGCAGGCACGGGGCACGCGCTTCTTCTGGGGCATTGGCATCGGCTATATATTTCTGATGATGGCGCAGGTTGGAGGTATCACCCACCAATACGGTTTGGCGAGAGAATTGCTCAGTGATGCGCAGACTGCCATCGCGGTTGCGATACTGCCTATTGCCAGYATCGYCGGTCGCCTGATCGGTGGTTGGTTGATCGATAGAATGTCGATTCGCCTTTTCGCAATTGGCATAATGRTTYTGCAGGCGGTTTCGCTCAGYGTGCTCGCGTTAGGCGCGAACGTKCTGACCCTCTGYYTAGGYCTCGCCTTGTTCGGCGCCTCCGTGGGYAATCTGTTAATGCTGCAGCCGCTCTTAATCGCAGARGCATTCGGCATTCGTGAGTACGCGAGAATTTTTGCAGTRGCAAACCTCATGTCTTCCTGGGGGACYGCCGCCGGTCCWGCGGTCTTGGGATTAGCRTTTGYTGCCAATGCRAACCTRTATAGCCTGTCCTATTGGATAGCGGCGTTTGCAGCAGGRGTTGGATTGATCTTATTTMTTACCGGTGGCAGATTGAGAGCTCTAACATAGCTWGAATTAATTCAAATTGGCTGAATGGCTGGAATTCAAAAYCATGAAAAAAATACTCGTCGGATTACTCGYCTTTCTCGCGTTCTTGTTAAGTGTAGCTTTCTTTGCGGGCTTTCCGCCTTCCTACTTAATAGCTGCGCCGGGCGTGGCCACAGGAATAGGCTCCAAGTTGCTCTGCAGTGCGCGTTATGTCTCCGGGTTTTCGCAGCAGCAGTCTTTTGATGACTTGGTTCAGTACTCGGGAATCCTGCAGAGGCTAACGGTAGAGTACGACGAAGCGCAGAAGAGCGTAACGACTTCTCTCTTTGGCTTGAGTGAGAAGACAGCGAGCTATAGGAATAATATTGGTTGCGCGATCGACTACTCAGGTTTTAGCCAGCGCGCTTCGTTGCAGGTAGGRCGTGTTCCTATGAGCGATGCRCCGTGGCCTGAAGGAGATACTGTAGGTTTTGCCGACGTRGATATGGACGGACTACTTGAARCGTTGCTCGTCACAGATAACGAAGMGGGTCTCAAYACYCGAGCMTTYCTAGTKGCGCATCGAGGCAGGGTCATTGCRGAAGCYTATGGTCAGGGAGCAGATGCCGACACGCCGCTGCTTGGCTGGTCCATGGCTAAGAGCCTGACGGCWATCATGTTGGCGAATCTAGAATACCGCGGAACGTTGGACTTGGATGCGTCCCCCGGATTTGAGTTATGGCAGGGTGACGAGCGTTCGCATATTCGTATCAGCGACATGTTAACTATGACCGATGGACTCGCCTTCTCTGAGGAATACAATCCTGGCGACGATGCGACTGCCATGCTATTTACCGAGCCCTCGTCATCCGAATTCGCGATGGGAAAGGCTGCGCTACAGGCGCCGGGAAGTTGGTTTAACTACAGCTCGGGTACTGCGAATTTACTGGCGCGAATCTATTTCGAGGAGGCGGGTGGCAGCCAAGGAAATTACGATACCTACATGGAGAGTATTCACCAATCGCTCGCTTTCCAAAACGCCATCTTCGAGGTTGATGCTAGCGGTGTTTTTGTGGGCAGCTCATATCTGTACGCATCGGCGCGAGACTGGGCGCGCATCGGACAGCTGATGTTGAATGGAGGAACGATCAACGGTCAGCGCATCATGACTGAAGATTGGGTAGTCAGAGCAACGGCGCCAAATTCATCTGGGAATCAGAAAGCCTATGGCTATCAGTGGTGGTTAAATCGAGGTAACGAGGAGCTGCGTTGGCCCGATATCCCAGCAGATGCCTATTCGGCGCAAGGTAATCGACAGCAATATCTTATGGTAATCCCATCTCTTGACCTAGTCATTGTGCGATTAGGCTGGACAGCCGGGGGCTATCCAGTGAATAAAACATTCTCTGAGGTCATTCGTAGCTTATAGCTAGCAAATCGAGGATTGAACACAGGCGGTGCTGCGGGCTTGAACTAAGGTCGGCTTAGTTGCCTATAGGGATGTGCAACCATTGCCCGTTAAGGGTAATGTGAGCGCGCCAAAAGCAAGTTAAATGACACTTTTACGCTAGCTTTTGGCGCACGATAATCTTAAAAAGTCATGGATGACTTTCTAAGTATCGATAGTTAGTTCGCTGCGGTGTCAGGTTCGTGGTTTTGTGCGGTATCACGAAGATTACTGACGACCGACTCCATGGCTCTACCTACCAAAGATCCTTCGGTGAGTATCTTGACAGAGCCCGCTTTCAACTCGCGTGCGAGGCGCATTCGGGTGAGCTCTACAGCTTTTTCGCCTTTGCTGTTCACGAAGAATAGCTTGTCGATGCTGTCGATTTTGGAAGCGAGAGAACAACGAACCGGCACGCCAGTCGCGCCTTTAAATTCAAACCAAGTGCCGATCGGCAGCTTGTCTATTCGGCGAAGGTGCGGGTCGTTTCTCGGCAGAGAAGGCGGCTCATTGCGTTCTCGACGTGGTTCTGCATTAGCGGTGCTACTGTCTGTCGCGCCGCCGACACTTCGGAGCCTATCTGCTCCGTGAATCTCCGCCATATGAAAACTGTATTGCTGAACCTGCTTTAGCTGACGCAGAATTTTCTTTCTCTTCGACTTTGAAGCACCGCCAATCTCTAAAGCCTTTTCGACATTGTCCAAGAGGCGTGGGTTGATTTTCTCGAAGCGACTTTTATCTCCAGGAAGTTTATCTTCCTTTACGGTCCACAATAAGACATCGATGGTGCTCATGACTGGTTTCCATGAACTTCCTCCGGGGCCTTCTCTCAAAATCAGCTTTACTAAAAAATCATGAAAGTGTGTATCTAGTAGGTTTTGAATAGAGGGATCGAGACCATCTTGCAATATGCGCTCCCTAACCTTCTGTCTAACAAGCTCATGGACATCTTCTAGTTGTTCGCTGGGATCGTCAGTTTCGCGAATTCGTTGTTCGAGTGCTGCG
Organism: Gammaproteobacteria bacterium; assembly: GCA_016762975.1. Taxonomy (GTDB): domain Bacteria; phylum Pseudomonadota; class Gammaproteobacteria; order Pseudomonadales; family Pseudohongiellaceae; genus UBA9145. The sequence continues at coordinate 5,697 of JAESUV010000046.1, forward strand.
TCGGTTGGGCTGAAGTCATTTTTTATTTCTCGTAGCTCATTAATAAGGCCCTGCATGAATTTCTTGTCGGCATTCTCTTCTGCCAATAAACGCTCTACCAGTTCACGAACTTTACTGAACACAGGATCAGTTTCCAATATTTCTTGTTCGGTCCAGGCTATGCCGGCCATAGCAAATTCGTTGAGTATTACTCTGCCCGGGTGCTGTTCATCATCGAAGAAACCAGTATCATTCAGTGCTATTTTCATGATTGATATCTGTGTTCGGCCGATTAGTTCCTTCATTACCACGGGCAAAGAATCATCGTTCCATATTTCCTTGTAAAGTAAGGTGACGAGATTGATTACATCGGAGGACTGCACATCAATAGCGCCGATATCGCCCGATCTGCTGCTCTCCTCGAGCGTTCGCGATATGGATTCACCGATACTGCCGTCACCGCTGTTTGGTGGCATGCTCGATGTGTCGCCAAGCTTCAGGTGATTTTGAAGATTATTGAGAACAGACATGAGCTGCGCTTGTTGCTGTTTTAGGTATTCATTCTCTGCTAGTAAACCTGCAGTTTGATGGGTAGTTGTAACCGACATATTTACCGGTAGCGCGGACTGATTTTTCTGCTGACCTGCTAAGCCTTTTACCAGCGTCTGCATCATGGAAAACATCTCGGCTTGATCATGTTCTGGTTTCGCGTTCTCAACCGTCTCTTGTATCTTCCGGGTTATTTCGGTCTTGCCGCGACTGCGATCAGCAAGCGCTCTCGGTTGGGAATCGTCGATGGATCGCTCGGCTTCGCGTTTCTGCTTGGCTAATTCTCTGTTTCTCGCTCGCATGTCGAGATTTGGCATAACACCAATGTCGATTAGAACTTGGTTTGCCTCGGCAAGACAGGCCTCCATGTTGTGGAAAGCTGTCTTATTGAATTCGCGATAGATCGTTAGTAGGTAGTGTGCTTTCAATCCCAATGGCCGAATCGCTTCGTTGAAGCAGTCGCCAATCTGCTCGGGATCGAGAGGGTTGTTTGTTTCATCGATAGTAGTATTGGGGAATAGGGAATTTAGCCGAGTTGTTAAGCGAACATATTCTGGTCTATCGCTATTGCGAACCTGAGTTACCATGCCTTCCATTGCAATGATCGCCTCTAGGTAGTCGTGATCAACCAAAGATAGTTTGTCGTAATCAGGGTCCTCTTCCTCCTCCTTGGCTTTGAAGCTCGTAAGGGCATCAAAATATGCATTTAGGAGGGTCATGAAGCGCTCGGCAATCGCTCGGGATTCCTCGCGGATAGGCGGCAGCTTTGCGTTCGTGAACTGCATCGCTTGAGCCTCAATCTGCAAAGTTGAGTTTTCCAAGGCAGCCACGACGTGGCGCGTGAGTGTTCTCACCGCAACAAGTCTTACTTTGTCGAGGACTTCTTTCATGGTATTTCTTTGCCCAAATTAAGGGCGGTTTTCCAAGTAGATTCCAATATTAGCTGTATAACAGCCCTCCGTACAGAGGAAACAGCGTCTCGTGGACTGGCCTAAACCGGCTAAATCTCTCGTATTGGTCGATTTTGGCGGCATTTCAGGTTTCTTTCTAGCCTATAGGGTTGCAGCCATTTCCGCGCGCGCAGAGTGAGATCAATCAACAAGTCACGCCTTGACTCAATTATTCCTGTAGGAAAGGTCTTCACTGGGTGAGAACTCTTTGCAGGTTTGCGCTTGAGAGGCTCTTCCATTACGTGGGGCAAGCATAGAAATAGGCCCTGTCTACCTTGTTTAGGCTGCCTGCTATGAGGAATCTTGTGAGGGCTTAGCTGGTCATCATGTCTAACCACTGCTGAGGCGCGCGGGTAACCCTGCCACTGTGGTCAGTCCAAATATGTTGAGTAAAACCGGTTACTAGGATTGATTCGTCATCTTCCATACAGACTTCATAGGCAAAGCGAATTCGTCTGCTTTTGCTTTCTTCAACCCAGGTACGAACTTTAACAATGTTGCCATAGCGCAAACTGCCTACGTAACGCAGGCTCGCCTCGCTCACTGGTAGTCGAAAACCATCGCTTTCGATTGTCGCGTAATCGCCACCAAGTTCGCGCATATAGTGACTGCGGGCCTCTTCAAAGTAGACTAAATAACTTGCATGGTGAACTACGCCCATGGCGTCAGTTTCGGCATAGCGAACGTGAAAGCTCGATTCGATTACCACCGGTTTCTGTTCATTCGACATAGCTAACTCTCGATCCTGGGTTTACGTTGCCAATGCTTATTCTGTCAGTATAACCAGAGCGTTCAGCATTCTCATTACTATTAGTCTGAAAGTAGACCTGTGTYGCTGTGTTTTGCGTGCATTATCTGTTAATTTTCAAGTAGTCCGCTGGCAATCCATTCGCTAGTTTATTGGCACACTGAACGAGACGGTTTCTTAGACTATGCTGGAATTTCCAGAACCACCTAAAASTTATGGCTCAGTTTTCCTTGAGGAAACRGACAAGGCATTGCCGAAGAARATTGACCAGCGAACTCGCTACGCRTTTTTTAGCACAATAGCGACAGGCGGTAAGTCTTTGATTAAGTCGTGCAAGGATTTGCATCTCTCGCGTTTCATCTGCTACAAGACRCTCAAACCGGAATTTGCGAACGATGAGGTTGAGCAGCAGCGATTGATTAGRGAGGCGCGTGTAACGGCCATGTTACAGCACCCCAATACTGTGCCAACYTACGAGCTTGGTCGGGATACGAAAGGCAATCCCTACTTCACTATGAARTTGGTGCATGGTTACACGCTAAGAGAAATTTTAGATTATCGTGAGCGTTATGACCTCACCCAGCTGATGAAGTTACTTTTYCAAGTTGCTTATGCGCTGAAGTATGCTCACAACCACGGAGTGGCGCATCGGGATATTAAACCGGAAAATATATTAGCAGGTCCTTTCGGCGAGGTACTGGTGCTCGATTGGGGCCTTGCCAAGGTTTGGCACCCCGATGGCACTGCGGTTGAAGACGTAGATGTTGACTCGCCAAATGTTGATGACATTAGTTTGACAGGGCAGGGTAAGGTGCAGGGCACCGTGCACTATATGTCTCCCGAACAGATCAACAAGGATCCGAGCATCGATGCGCGCACAGATATTTATAGCTTTGGTGCGGTACTTTATGAAGTTCTATCTGGTAAATGCCCTGCGAACGGCGAGAAGATTCATCATGTTATCGAGAGTGTCCTTAATGATATACCTCCGCCTCCCTCGGAGGTAACGAAACAACATGTGCCGCCAATACTTGAGAAGGTTGCGATGCGTTGTTTACAGAAAAAAGCGGCAGATAGGTTTCAGTCTGTGGATGAAATGCTGATGGCGTTACAGCAAGACTGGCGGTAGAGACTAGGCTTGTCTGAGGCGCTATTTCTAAAAGGGTTCTGCACCCTTTATTGCACTCTGCCCGATTACGCTGCACTATTTGTTTTTCACTATTTTGGTTCTAATTGCTAGTTACTAATCAATAGTAGGCTAGGTAATTGACTAGGTAACCGATTCATTACCCGCGAGGAGTTGCTGTGTCGCCACAACAAAGAACAAGAAGAATCGTCGTCAGCGCTGTATTATTTTTGTCGGCATTCAGCACAATTTCAATTGCGCAGCAGGCGGACCTCATCTTTACTGGTGAGAACATAATTACAATGGATGCTACCGATGTAGTGGCAGTTGCTGTGCGTGGCGATCGTATCGTCGCTAGCGGTTCGCGAGCAGAAGTCTTTGCATTAAGGGGAGACGGTACTCGAGTAATAGAATTGGGTGAGCAAGCGTTACTTCCTGGTTTTATCGATGCGCATGGTCATTTCTCAGGCGTATCACGCTACGCTGCTCTTCTTGATCTTTCCTCACCGCCGGTAGGCGGCGTCACCAGTGTAGAGGATATCGTGCGTGCTCTTCGTCTGCGCATCGAGCAAGAACAGATTCCCCCAGGTGACCTTGTATTTGGGTTTGGCTATGACGATTCCTTGTTGGCGGAAGCGCGRCATCCGAATCGCGATGATCTAGATCGGGCATCAACAAATCATCCTATTGTMRTTAGGCATGTTTCGGGGCATTTGCTAGCGGCCAACTCGATGGCYCTRGATCAGGCGGGAATATCCGCYTCAACGCAAAAYCCAGAGGGTGGAATAATTCGGCGCCTRGAGGGAAGCAACGAACCCGACGGAGTAATGGAAGAGACRGCGATGGGAGCGTTYCCCGGTTCTGYCGGCAATATGGGTCCCCAGAAGYTGAGYCGCCTCAGGCGAGATGCCATAGATATTTATGCAGGCTAYGGGATTACTACGATACAGGACGCAAATATCAGCACGGCCTACGCAGAGTTGATGCGTGCCGAGGCCGAGGCTGAGCCCTACGCCGTGGATATTGTTGCGTTTATTATGGCCAACCCGTTGAGCGACGAGGAACTGCAGGCGGTAAGCCATGAGGAGAACTACACCGGTGGTTTCCGTGTTGGCGGGGTCAAATTCACGCTCGACGGTTCGCCTCAGGGTAGAACCGCGTGGATGTCCCAGCCCTATACYCAGGGCCCTCCWGGGCAGGATGCGGATTATGTCGCCTATCCTAGCTACAGYCCCGAAGCCTACAAGGCGCGCATGCCAGATTTATTAGCTAGAGGCGTGCCTGTTYTGGTGCATGCGAATGGAGATGCGGCTATTCAGCTMATGATAGATGGCATTGCYGAGGCTGTGTCCACAAACGCAATTCCCGATCATCGATCGGTAGCTATTCATGCGCAATTGGCGCGACCTGATCAATTGGAGCAGTTTAAAGAGCTTGGTATTATTCCTTCTTACTATTCGGTTCATCCCTATTTTTGGGGCGACTGGCATCGGCTTAGTTTCGGTGAGGAGCGAGCAAGTTTCATAAGCCCCGTGAAGGCGACAGTCGAGCTTGGCATTCCCTATACCGTCCATAACGACTCACCGGTCGTGCCTCCGGATATTATGCGCCTAGTTTCCATTACGGTGAATCGTCTGACCCGCAGCGGCTATGTGCTAGGGCCCGATCAGCGTGCCTCTGTCATGGAGGCGCTCTATGCGGTAACACAGGGGGCGGCCTATCAGTATTTTGAAGAGGATGAGAAGGGCTCCATAACAATAGGCAAACGTGCAGATCTCGTTATTCTCGAGAAGAATCCTCTAACAGCAGATCCGCTGGACTTGGAAGACATCGCGATAGTCGAGACTTTCTCCCGGGGTTCATCTGTCTACAGGAAATAACAGATTGAAGAACAGTATCGACGGAGTTGCACAGGGATGACTTTTTTAGACTTGACTAAATAGTAAGGAGTTTTAAATGAAAGCGGCGTTTATTGGGCTTGGAGTAATGGGATATCCCATGGCCGGTCATCTTAAGAGTGCAGGCATAGATGTCTGTGTCTACAATCGAACTGCCGAAAAAGCGCAGCGCTGGGTAGAAGAATACAAGGGAAGCATGGCAGATACCCCAGCTGCCGCTGCAAGTGGCTGTGATATTGTGCTGAGCTGCGTAGGCAACGATGATGACGTGCGTCAGGTTTTGCTCGGTGAGACTGGTGCATTGTCGGCTATGCGTTCAGGCGCAACATTAATTGATCACACCACGGCGTCGGCTACGCTAGCGCGAGAGATAAATTCGGCAGCAGCTGAGAAGGGCGTTGGTTTTCTCGACGCGCCCGTGTCTGGCGGGCAGGCTGGTGCCGAGAATGGGGCATTAACGGTAATGGTGGGCGGCGAAGATTCGGACTATCAAGCTGCCACGCCGGTGTTTGAAAGTTACTCTAAATTCAGCAAATTACTTGGTCCAGCGGGCAGTGGGCAGCTGGCAAAGATGGTGAATCAGGTGTGCATCGCGGGTGTTGTTCAGGGCCTAGCCGAGGGCCTTAACTTCGCGAAAAAGGCGGGGCTCGATGGCGAGGCGATAATAGAGACTATCTCCAAGGGAGCGGCGGGTTCTTGGCAGATGGACAACCGTTTTGAAACTATGCTCGCAGACCAATACGAGTTCGGCTTTGCCGTAGATTGGATGCGCAAGGATTTGGGCATAGCAATCAATGAGGCAAAGAACAATGGGGCAGATTTGCCAGTGACCGAATTAGTAGATAGTTTCTACGCAGAGATTCAGGGCATGGGCGGCGGGCGCTGGGATACCTCTAGCTTGCTTGCGCGACTTACTAGAAAGTAACAACCCCTTAGGAATTCGCTCTCCTATAGGAGTGCGGATTCCCACCCTGACGCCCAAGTTCTCCTAGGCTCTTGGATTCTAGGAGCCACGCCATTGAAGCTCAGTCGAGTAATCTCGCTACTCCGTGATTTAGCCGCAATTCTATTGATTCTTAGCCACGAAACCTCTAAGTTACGAGCTCAGCATGATTAACCCTTGGGGGGTCGAATGAAATCTTCACTACCATTAATTTTGGTGTTTTCAGCCAGCATTTGTAACTTTGCGATGGCTCAAGATGATGCCTTTGAAGCGCCTAAAACTGAATATGGCCATCCTGATTTGCAAGGTGTTTGGAACTTCAGCTCGAGTACGCCTATGCAGCGCCCCACGCAGTTTGGAGAGCAGGAATTCCTGACGCGAGAAGAGGCACAGGCTGCTATTGAGCGGCAAGAAGCACAGGCAATTGCTGCTGATGCAGCTGCAGCGCAACTTGTCGTGAACCCGGAAGCTCCGTCTGCTACGGATAATCCTGGTGGTTATAATGATTTCTGGTTTGAGATGGCGAATATAGGCGATACGGTTCGAACTTCGCATATTGTGTATCCGCTAAACGGCCGAATCCCTGCTGCCGTAGAAGGTGCGCAGAGACAGTTTGGCGGCTTAGGTCCCGATATTCCAAGTACTAGGCCTGTACGTTTCGTCGTTGGCGGCATCGCTAAGGATGGACCTGAGGATCGGGGGACGTCGGAGCGATGCATAGTTGGCTTTAATTCTGGCCCTCCGTTTACACCGAGTCTGTACAACAACAATGTACAGATTTTTCAGAACAAGGATACCGCGGTCATCATGACTGAGATGATTCACGATGCGCGCATCGTTCGTCTTGGCGACAAGCCAGAATTATCAGATGAAATTCGACTGTGGTCGGGGGATTCTCGCGGATGGTACGAAGGTGACTCACTTGTCGTAGAGACGAAGAATTTCAATGGGCTGCGACAGACGTTTTCGAGTACTGGCAACACCACAGACTTAGTATTGACGGAAAAATTCACACGGACAGCATTTGGCACCGTGGACTACGAATTCACCATTGATGACCCTTCCTCGTTCACCGACAAGATTACCGCTGTCGTACCAATGACAAAAGTGGCGGGACAGCTATACGAATATGCCTGTCATGAAGGTAACTATGGCATGTTCAATATCCTGCGCGGCAAGCGCATGGAAGAGCGTCGGGAAGCAGAAGGCTCACAGTAAGAAAAAGTTAGGAACTGGATTCTTGAATCCTAAATTTTAGCTAAAAGACAAAAACAATTTAAGGGCAGTAAATGAAAAATCTAATTCAAAAACAAACAGCGAAACTTGGACTTTTAACTCTAGTGGGCCTTTTCTCGATCACGCAGGCAGTAGCGCAGAGCGGAGAGATACCACGTACACCCAGCGGCAAGCCAGACCTTAGTGGCATTTGGCAGGCGATGACCTCTGCGCATTATGATGTTGAGCCTCATGCGGCATCGGAAGGCCCTCATCCGGGTTTGATGGGAGCGCTCTCTGCAACGCCAGCCGGTTTAGGGATTGTTGAGGGAGGGAGAATTCCTTACAACGAACAGTCGCGACGCGTCCGTGATGAGAACAAAGCTAATGCACTAGAAAATGATCCTTTGACTAAGTGTTATATGCCTGGCGTTCCTCGCGCAAATTATATGCCTTTCCCTTTTCAGATTGTGCAATCAGAAAGTGTCATTCTTATGGCTTACGAAGTTGCCGAATCGAATCGCATTGTCTACGTTGATCAGCCGGAGCTGGAATCGCAGGTTGACGCTTGGATGGGGCATTCGAATGCGCATTGGGAAGGCGATACGCTGGTGGTTCGAGTTTCTGGCCAGATGCCTGATACCTGGTTCGATCGTTCTGGTAATCACCACAGCTACGAAATGGTGGTCGAGGAGCGATGGACTGCGACAGGCGCAGATCACATTCAGTACCAGGCGACTATGACCGATCCAAATACTTTTACAGCACCGTGGACAATTAGTTTTCCGCTATACCGCCACGTTGCGGATGATATGCAGTTACTCGAATTCAAATGCGCTGAATTTTCTGAAGAGTTTTTGTACGGCGAATGGCGCAAGCCGGGCACGCCTCGAGGTAATCCACCTCAGTAGGCTTTATTTCAGCCTAAAAAGGCCTGCGACGTAAGTTTCAGGCCTTTTTTATGTCCTGTCCCGTCCTGAATAGGGATGATTACCCGGCTAGCTCAGTTGCTAAATTTAGATATCAAAATTTTTCCCAGCGAGGGCCATTCGGTCGCGATTGTTGAATTGAAGGCTGAATCTCGTACCGTGCAGTCAACTTCAGGCCGATCTCCTCATACCCAGCTGTTGCGGGAAAGTAGGTAAATAAAAGAGGGGGAGAATAAATACAGTACGGTATTTATTCTCCCCCCTCTTTAACTGAAGATCATTTTAGCGGTGTCCTCACTTGTTTCTCATAGCAGGAACAAGTTTTTAAGCCATATTCAGAATATTATGTTGATCTTTTCTTCATTTTCCTCTCGCGTTTAACTATGAAATTCTAGTATCATACCGCACCGTTTTTCCACCTAACTTATTAACTAACCTTGGGCAGCACAATGACTGATTTATCACTATATAGAAACATAGGTATTTTCGCCCACGTTGATGCCGGAAAAACCACGACCACAGAGCGCATTCTTA